>CALINF010000250.1 GCA_938045215.1 uncultured Halieaceae bacterium
CCGCGCTCCAATACCATGCGTATGGGAGAGCATCGCAAGCATTTAGCGCACGCAACCGAGGCAGCAGATCGGGTGTTCTGGTTTCAGCCTGTCGGCATGGATTGGTCTCTCGAGCGCGTTATCAGCGAAAGCCCTGTGACCGCGAGCCTGAGTGATAATGTTGATACATTGGCGCAGGAAGTTGCCGCCTTTGCAGAGTCAGGCGATACGATCGTCATAATGAGTAATGGCAGTTTTGGTGGGATACACCAGAAGCTGCTGACACAACTGGAAGTGATTAACGCCTGATATGTCGCAAATGTTGATGAATAGTTACGAACGGCTGGTGCTACGCCATCCGGTTATCGCGTTGATACTGGTCGCTTTGCTTGTGGCTGTGAGCGCGCTGCAGTTACCCAAAGTTAAGCTCGATGCGTCGGCTGACTCTTTGTTGCTGCAGGGTGATCCTGCCTTGGAATTTTTTCGCGAGATTGGCAAGGAGTATGGCTCCGAAGACTTTCTGCTGATTACCTGGCAGCCGGATGCGCCTCTGCTCAGTGACGAATCCCTGCGACCACTGCGGGAGATGGCAGACGAGTTGCGTGAGCTCTCAGGTGTTTCTTCCGTGGTCACGGTATGGGATGTGCCATTACTGGAGAGTCCTCCGGTGACACTGTCTGATATTACCTCTGGCGACCCTTTGCCCTCCATGAATCTTCCTGACCAGGATCGGGATTTGGCCCTGGCGGAGTTTACGTCCAGTCCCATATACGCCGATTTGCTTGCCAGCCGTGATGGTACGTTGACCGCCGTTCAGATCAACCTTGCCCGCGATCAACGCTATTTTGACCTGCTCGAGACGCGTGAATCATTGCGTGCCCAGCGTCGCCAGGGTGACTTATCGTCTGCGCAGGCACAACAGCTGCACGCTGCAGAGATCGCCTTCAAGGCGCACACCGCGGTGGCGCTGGCAGCGCAGAGTACGCTGGTGGCAAATGTGCGAGCTATCGCGGCCCGTTATGAAAACCACGCCAAGATATTCGTGGGTGGGCTACCCATGATCACGGCCGATATGGTCAGTTTTGTGCGCAGCGACCTTATTCTGTTTGGTACTGCTATTCTTAGTGTAATGGCGCTGGTGTTGGCGCTGATCTTCCAGCGTGTGCGCTGGGTCGTGATCCCTCTGGTGACCTGCAGTGCCACAGTGGTGGTAATGCTGGGTCTGCTGGGTGCGCTTGACTGGCGCATGACTGTAATCTCATCCAACTTCGTGGCAGTGCTGTTGATCATCACACTGGCGATAGCAATCCACCTGATCGTTCGGTATCGCGAACTGCATGCTGCGCAGCCGGAGGGTGACCTGTATGAGCGTGTGCGCAGTACCATTCAATTGATGGCGGTTCCCTGTGTTTATACCGGCATAACCACAGTCGTGGCCTTTGTGTCTTTAGTGGTTTCGGGCTTGCAGCCGGTGATCGATTTCGGTTGGATGATGACGACGGGGATTGCGGTGGCGCTGGTACTCGCGTTTGTGCTGGTGCCGTGCATGATGCTCGTATGGCCCACGGGGCGTCCTTTCAAATATCGCATGGCGTCAACCCCATTGACGGTGCGCTTTGCGACATTCACTGACCGCTTTGGTTCGCTCATCCTGATAACCAGCGTTGGCCTGTGTATTGTCATTGCATGGGGTGTCTCGCGCTTGCAGGTAGAGAACCGCTTCATTGATTACTTCAAGGAGACCACCGAAATTTATCAGGGCATGGAGCTGTTGGACCGCAAGCTCGGTGGCACGATTCCGCTGGCTATTGTGCTGAACGCGCCATCAGGGAATGAGCCTTTGCCCGGTTTGGAGCTGCCCGCTAATGCGGCGGCGTCAACACCTGTTGCTGAGGATGACCCCTTTGCTGATGACTTCGATGATGAGTGGGGCGAAGACTTCGATAGTGGTTTTGATGATGTGCCAGGAGCAACGGAGACTTTCGTTCCCAGCTACTGGTTCAGCTTGCAGGGGATGGAAGTACTCGATGCAGTACATCAGCATGTGGATGCACGCGCAGAGACCGGCAAGGTGTTGTCGCTGTCTACCACGTTCTCTGTCGTGAAGGACCTACTGGGCAGTGATATTGGTGGCGTTGAGCTGGCGCTCGTACAAAAGAGTCTGCCGGAGGATATCAAGGGGCTCATGGTAGATCCTTATTTCTCGGCGGAGAACGAGCAGGCTCTGGTTTCGGTTCGAGTCATGGAAACCAGTAAAGACCTTCGCCGTGCCGAGTTTTTGCGGCAGTTACGCCGGGAACTTATCGACGACGTGGGCCTCGCGCCTGAACAGGTTCAGTTCACAGGCATGCTGGTGTTGTACAACAACGTGCTCCAAAGCCTGTTCCGCTCGCAGATCTTGACACTGGGCGTTGTGTTTCTGGCTATCATGGTGATGTTCTGGGCGTTGTTCCGTTCACTGCCTCTGGCTTTGATTGCACTGGCACCCAATATTCTTGCGGCAGGACTCGTGCTTGGGGTAATGGGCATCGCCGGAATTCCTCTGGATATCATGACAATCACCATCGCGGCCATTGTTGTCGGGATAGGCGTGGATGATTGTATTCACTACGTTCATCGCTACATGAAAGAGTTTCCGGTCGATCGCAATTACCGGGCCGCGATGTATCGTTGCCACAACAGTATTGGGCGAGCGATGTATTACACCACGGTGACAGTGATTGTTGGCTTCTCAATGCTGACGCTGTCGAATTTCAATCCCAGCATTTACTTCGGACTGTTGACGGTACTGGCCATGTTTGCGGCAGTTATCGGTGCGTTGTTGCTACTGCCCCAGCTGATTTTAGTGTTCAAACCGCTGGGTAAGGAGAGCGCCTGAGTGGATTGTCGGACCGGCTGCGGTGCCTGTTGCATAGCGCCCGCTATTGTCATGCCCTACCACGGGATGCCCGCAGGCAAGCCTGCAGGCGTGCGCTGCGTGCACCTGCAGGTTGATTATGCCTGCGCTATTTTCGATACGCCGTTGCGTCCTGCAGTCTGTGCCGATTTCCTGGCAGAGCCTGCGATATGCGGCAACAATGCGCAGGAGGCAATGCAGATTTTGACCCAATTGGAGGCCAGCAGTGCGCCCGCGCCTGGTCTCAGGGAGAGCTGCTCAAATGACTGAGATCCCTTTGTTTCCACTGTCGTCCGTGCTGGTGCCATACGGACGCGTCCCATTGCAGATCTTCGAGCAGCGGTATCTCGATCTGGTACGTGAGAGTATGCGTTCCGATTCCGGATTTGGCGTGGTGTGGGTCCGCCGTGGCGCGGAGGTAGCTGAGAAAGGCAAGACTGAACCTGATCTCGGGGATTACGGCACCTACGCGCGCATTGTCGATTGGGACCAGCTGTCTAATGGCCTGCTGGGTATTACGATCGAGGGACGCGAAACGTTTAGCCTCCATGCCACGCACAGGCGCTCGAATGGATTGATGATGGGTGAGGTCACTTTGGATGAGCCCTTGCAGTCGGCCCCGGTGTTGTCGGTCTGGCAGTCAATGGTTGACGTGCTACAGAGTCTTGAAACGCATCCACATGTCCAGCGTATGGGCCTGACGGTAGATTATGACGATGCCTGGCAGGTGGCCTTCACTCTGGTGCAGTTGCTGCCGCTGGAGGAGGCGCTTAAGTACGAGTTACTGGGCTGCACCTCACTCGATGAGTTAATGCAGGAGATGGATGTCTTGCTCAATCAGATCAGCGGTGAAGATCCCGCCGAGTAAGGCTGGCTACTCGCCGAAGTTTGGCATCCAGCCACCGCTATCTCGCCAACGATTGACAATATCGCAGAATAACTCCGCCGTGCGCTCGGCGTCATATGCGGCTGAGTGTGCCTCGGCGTTGTCGAATGCGATGCCGGCTTCGGCGCAAGCCTTGGCGAGCACGGTTTGGCCGTAGGCCAGGCCTGAAAGCGTGGCAGTATCGAAAAAACTGAATGGGTGGAAGGGATTGCGCTTTATCTCGTTACGCTCCACGGCAGCATTGATAAAGCCGGCATCAAAGTGCGCGTTGTGTCCTACCAGGATTGCCCGGTTGCAGCCCTGATCTCTCACTTCTTTACGAATAATGCGAAACAGTTCTGCCAAAGCCTCGTCTTCGCTCACGGCCTCACGAAACGGGTGATAGGGGTCGATGCCGGTAAAATCCAGCGCCGCCTGCTCCAGATTCGCGCCCTCGAACGGTGCGACGTTAAAATTCACTGTGCGATGAACGGCCAACGTACCATCTTCGTCCATGCGCACCAGTGTGGCAGCTACCTCGAGAACCGCATCCGTGGCTGCAATGAAGCCGCCCGTCTCTACATCTATCACCACGGGCAGAAAGCCGCGAAAGCGGTCACTCATCCGATGCAACTCACTCACGCTACAGAACTCTTCGTCACAGGTCGCTCACAACGCGCCAGTGAATCTGCTCACCGGCCCGCAGAGGCGTTAGATGCTCGCTTCCCAAGGGTAATTGCCTGGGTATGTCCCAGCTTTCCTTACGCAGGGTGATGGTGTCTGTGTTGCGTGGCAGTTGATAAAAATCGGGACCAAAGAACGAGGCAAAGCCTTCCAGTTTATCCAGTGCGCCCAGGTCCTCAAAAACCTCCGTATACAGCTCAATGGCGGCATGAGCGGAATAGACGCCGGCACAACCGCAGTCTGTTTCCTTACTCTGGGTTGTATGGGGCGCCGAATCGGTTCCCAGGAAGAACTTGGGGTTGCCAGAGCTGGCGGCCTCGCGTAACTCATTCTGATGAATGTTGCGCTTCAGAATGGGCAGGCAGTAGTAGTGCGGTCTGATTCCACCAACCAGCATATCGTTGCGATTGAACATGAGGTGGTGGGGCGTGATAGTGGCGGCCACGTTGTGTGACGCGTCGCGCACGAACTGGACCGCGTCTCGGGTCGTGATGTGTTCAAGTACGATGCGCAAACCGGGGAAGCGCTCGCTGATTGGAATCAGGTGTTTGTCGATAAATACTTTTTCCCGGTCAAATATGTCGATGTCATGGTCAGTGACTTCCCCATGAATCAGCAGTGGCAGGTTGTTTTCTTCCATTGCGGCCAATACCGGGAACAGACTGTCCAGCTGTGCAACACCCGCGTCGGAATTGGTGGTAGCACCCGCCGGATAGAGCTTGACCGCATATACGGCATCAGAAGCAGCCGCCAGTTCAATTTCTGCCGCGTCGGTCTGATCCGTCAGATACAGGGTCATTAGCGGTTGGAATTGCCGCGGCAGATGCGCGATGGCCGCCAGGATACGCTCTCGATAGGCCACTGCGTCGGCGACTGACTGGGCAGGAGGCGTCAGATTGGGCATGACAATCACGCGCTGGAAGTAGCGCGCCATGTCTGCACAGGTGTGCTCTAGCGCCGCGCCGTCGCGTAGGTGAACGTGCCAGTCGTCCGGTCGGGTGATGGTGATTTCTGTCACAGCGTAAGGTTTCTCTTCGCAAGGAGGGCAGATGCTACCGTAATCGGAGCCAGTCTGAAACACACGAGAGCCCAGACTGGGAATTCCTTTGGCCCAGGAGTAAACTTGCCGGTCTTTTTTGGTTCAAAGTGGTGTGCTTATGTCTGATGTGAATAAAGTAGTGCTGGCGTATTCAGGTGGTCTCGATACCTCCGTGATAGTGCGTTGGCTGCAGGATACCTACGACTGCGAGGTTGTAACCTTTACTGCAGACATTGGGCAGGGCGAGGAAGTGGAGCCGGCCCGGGCCAAGGCTGAGGCTCTGGGCATCAAGGAAATCTATATAGACGATCTGCGGGAAGAGTTTGTACGCGACTTCGTTTTCCCCATGTTTCGGGCCAACACCATCTATGAAGGTGAGTATTTGCTGGGCACATCGATAGCGCGCCCGCTGATTGCCAAGCGCTTGATTGAGATCGCCAATGAAACCGGCGCCGATGCCATTTCACACGGTGCAACCGGCAAGGGCAATGACCAGGTTCGCTTTGAGCTGGGTGCATATGCCCTCAAGCCGGGCATCAAGGTAATCGCGCCCTGGCGCGAATGGGATCTGACGTCGCGCGAATCATTGATGGCTTACTGTGAGGAACGCGACATCCCTGTGGACTTCGCCAGTTCCAAGAAAAAGTCGCCTTATTCCATGGATGCCAACCTGCTGCACATCTCCTACGAAGG
>CALINF010000251.1 GCA_938045215.1 uncultured Halieaceae bacterium
GATCCCGGATCCGCCGGCCGACGCCCACTTCCTGCTGCCGTTCGGCCTTGCGCCTGAGCGCTATCATTGCAGGCGTCTCTCGCTGCAGTTCCCCTGGTGAGATCGACACCTGCAGCGACTGACCAAAGTAGTTTTCCAACGCCAAACGAATTTTGGTGACATGGCTATCGTTGAACAGAGCGGCATTATCTGGATCCAACACCAACGTCAGCGCGTCACCCTCCCGGACTCGCAACTCACAGTTTGAGGCAATGGTATAAACAATACCGACCAACCCCGCTGACAGTAGTGAATCAGCCCATGTCTGGGGCGTAAGGCTGCCCAGCTGTGCTGTTTGCCCCTGCAGTGCGGCGTCTTCGCCCTCTGGCCGCTGGCCGGGCTCAACTTTGTGCTGCGCTGCCTGCCCCGGGGGCGACATCACCGCTGGCCCCTGCGCCTCTGCCGCCGAATGTGGTGTCTCAGTAACCGCATGCCCGCGCGGTGCCTGCATCCGAGGCACTTCAGTGGACACTGCATCGGGCGAAGACTGCAAACCAGGCTCTGGCTTGGCACGTGTTGATGCAGTTGCTGCGTTCACCGCGGACTGCGGCTCAGTTCGCTTTTTTGCTGTTCTTCCGGCCCCCACGGGGGTTGCATCAGACACCGGCACGGTACCCGGGCCTTCGCTGCCACTCAACTGAGGGTCAAATACCACCTGCGGACGAAATGCCAGCATACGCAGCAACACCATTTCGAGGCCACTGCGAGGGTCGCTCGCCAGGGCTACATCTCGCTTTCCGTTCAGGGCCATCTGATAGAACAGTTGGACATCCTCTGCAGTTATCGACGCTGCAAGATCGGCTATTCGCTGCGCATCACCCCAGCTGTTATCAATCGCATCGGGCACAACCTGCGCTACCGCCAAGCGGTGGAGTAAGGCAATCAGCTCATCTAGCCCACTGTCAAAATCCGGCGCATGCTCAGACATCTTCTCCACCGTGGCAAGCAACTCACGTGCCTGACCGGCCGCCACTTGCTCCAGCATTTGATAGACGAAGTTGAGGTCGACTGTGCCCAGCATGCTACGTACATCGTCCTCTCCCAGCTTGCCAGAGCCGAAGGAAATCGCCTGATCGGTCAGACTTAGCGCATCGCGCATACTGCCGGCCGCAGCGCGCCCAAGCAGCCAAAGAGCGGGTTCTTCGAAGCTGATCGATTCTTCGCCCAACACATGCGTTAAGTGCGACACAATCTGCTGCGGCGGCATATTTTTGAGGTTGAACTGCAAGCAGCGAGACAAAATCGTGGCTGGCAGCTTCTGTGGGTCGGTGGTCGCAAGCAGGAATTTCACATGCGGTGGTGGTTCTTCCAGTGTTTTCAGCAGTGCGTTGAAGCTATGCCCCGACAACATGTGTACCTCATCTATGAGGTACACCTTGTAACGTGATCTCGTAGGCGCATATTGCACGTTCTCGAGTAGCTCGCGGGTATCTTCAACCTTGGTTCGCGACGCGGCATCCACTTCGATAAGATCGACGCTTCGCCCCTCGGCAATCTCCACGCAGGAGCTGCAGGTACCGCAGGGCTCAGAGCTAACGCCGGCTTCGCAATTCAGGCACTTGGCAAGGATTCTGGCGATCGTGGTCTTACCCACACCCCGCGTACCCGTAAACAGGTAGGCATGATGAAGGCGATCGTGGTCCAGAGCATTGATCAGCGCCTGTAACACATGCTCCTGCCCGACCATTTCCCGGAACCGTTTGGGTCGCCATTTACGGGCCAGAACCTGATACGACATACGCTGCTTTGCCTACTACTGGAAACGGTCACCAAGGATACACCACACGCCCTCACCCACAAAGATGAGCAGAGCAAATACAGGCAGAAGAAGAGTAACCAACAGAAATGGAGGCAGCCCGAACAGCCACACCCCGGCACACGAGTCGATAATTACCGTTGCTCCCTTCCGGGCCTGGCGGAGTTCACTATCTATCGTTGCGGAGGGACCGCCCGGACTACCATAGTGATTCGGAGCAGATCCGAACGGCGTGCATTGTCCCGAAATCTTGCCACCGCTGCAAGCAATCCCTGCAGAATCTGCGGTGCAACAGCCAGTGATAGATAAATCTACTGCAAATCGGGTCGCGCTCATGTCTGAACGCCTGATACCATAGCCAAAAACGGCTCCGCTTTATGGGTGTAGGTAATCATGTCTTTAGCGCAACAGGGTAAGCACCAGAGTTACCATCACGGTGACTTACGCAACGCATTGCTGATTGCGGCTGTTGAATTAATTGAGGAACACGGCGCTGACCAGTTCACCATGGTTGATGCTGCACGATGCGCAGGTGTCAGCAACGCGGCCCCCTATCGCCACTTCAAGGACAAAGACGAACTGCTACAGGCAGTAAGAGATTTGGGGTTTCTGGGGCTTACGGAACAGACTGCGCAGGTGGCGCGACAGCAAGGCCTCGGTAGTATCGACACAATCATCGCGCTGGGGGATACCTATGTAGAATATGTCACCAGTCGACCACAGTTTTACGAACTAATGTGGGGCAATGTCAGCACCGGTGTAGACGCTCCCGATGACGCAGAGCTTAAAAGCAGTGGTTTCTATGTATTGGTGGAAGCTGTTAGCGCCTGGGGCGAGGTTGAGCAAGTTATGATCGACGACCCTGTGCAGGTTGCAACCTATCTGTGGGCAATGGTGCACGGTCTCACTTCGCTTACCCTGCACAGTCACATTGATCGTTTCGTACCTAACGCCAATGTAAAAGATATGTTGCGCAGCACAACCGAAACTTTCCTAAACGGATTACGCAATCCTGCCGATTAGATTCATGCGATTGGGCAATCAACCCATCAGGTTGCCGCCCTCATCACCAAAGTCTGTCTTTTGCAGGTCGAGCTGCGATAGATCACTTGTCGGATTACCATCGGGCCGCCCCTGCCAATACCACAGAGTCCAAAGAGACAGCGCATAGAAGAATAAAAGAACACCCGCCAGCGCTGGGCGCTCAGTGGCTGCACCTTGTATGACTTCGGCTTTGTCAATTTCAGCCATCACAGCCCAAACAGAACTACCAACATCCACTGAGCCGTAAGAAGAGAGCACCTCCACATCACGATAATCAAGCGAGAACTGCACCCCCTCTTCACCCGCCAGGGCCAACCTAACAGTCTCAGTATCAACCACTTTTTTCAGCACAGTAGATACATCGCTGAACCGGGAATCACTGCGCATCAGCTTGTCTGAACCTACCACGTAAGTTTCACCTGTTTCCCCCATGCCGCTGTCATAGTTCATGATCTGCAGGATTTTTGTCGTTGGTAGTTGAAAGGCGATAACGCCTATTACTTCGCCTGTACCATCGCGTAGTGCTCTGGCGAGAAAAATTGCAGGTTCTGACTGACTGGGTGCATAAGCTTCCATATCGCTCAACACAGATTGATCTGGTGTAATCATCGCCTGCCGAAAACTTCGCGCCAGACCGGAGTCTCTATAGGGGCCGTCTATCAGACTGCTGGCGTAGTCGAGTTCCTTCTCCACGCTGTAGGTAATAAAGCCTTCCGGGCTTATCAGGAAAAAGTCGTAGTAACCGCGTTTCGTCACAAACCTGGACGCGATAGGGTGCAAGCTAGCATGCACAAGATCGTAGTCGCTCTGCCCTGCCTGGATCAGCTCGCGATACTGTCCAGCCGGGTGTGGATTGCCAGTGATATAGTCAGCGCGGACTGCAGCAGACATAACATCCGGAGCTACTTGCCCCCAAAGAGCATTCATCTGCGTTTGTGCGGCGACTATATCGCTACTGGTACCCCAAAACGTCAACTCTGCCTCTGCGGTGGAAAAGTACTGTTGCAACGCCCCTCTTCGCAACTCATTCAACAGCTGCAATCGATCTGCAACCGCAGCTGTGTAGTTGTTGAGATTCCATTGACTCAACCCCCACCCCGCGGCAGCGATCACCAGCAATAGCACCATGCTCCAGGTCGCCCAGAATCGTTTTGCCGAAATCATGACCCGCCCTCCCTGACCGGCCTTACAATTGCCTGTGACAAGGCAAGGCGATCTCGCAGCAGAGCATCAACGGCCTGCCAGGTAAACGAAAAGTGTTCGAACTCTTCCTGGCTGACACGCTCGCGCTCCAGGTCGGTGACCACCTCAGTAAGAATATCCACTAGCTGGTGCTTGTTCTGCATCAAGGCATCAACGTTCTCTTCACGTCGAGCCTGGCCAGCTATTGTCATCAAGCGTTGATTGAATCCACTCATACGCAATCGGCGAGAGCGCACCCACTGGGATCGCAAGGCGAGCAGGCCAGAAATCACGATGGCGACAACATATAGCAATGCCGACACCAGACGCGCATTTTGCTGCATAAAGCCGGGTTTTTCCCTGTCGTAGTAACTTCGGGAACCAGGGTGTGCTGGAATAACGCTCAGGGAATCTTCCGGTAAAGGACCAATAAAACCAGCCAGTCGGGTTATCTCTGAGATATCGGAACGACGCTCGTATACC
>CALINF010000252.1 GCA_938045215.1 uncultured Halieaceae bacterium
CAGGATCAGCGGGTGATAGCGACCAACTCATCTTCAAGGGCCTGGAGAACGTGCGTACCGACTGGACCCGTGCGGCGCGTGTGTTCCAGGAGGAGCTGTATCGCAGGATATTCATGCAGGAACCGTTTGAGGATTACGTTCGCAGCTTTACGGCCAGCGTGGTGGCCGGAGAGCGCGATCAGGATCTTGTGTATCGTAAACGCCTGCGGCGCAAGCTCGATGAGTACGAACGCAATGTGCCACCGCATGTGCAGGCGGCCAGACTGGCCCGAGAACGGGGGCTAAAGCCAGCCTCAAGAGGCAGTTGGGTCGAGTATGTGATGACCAGTGCCGGCGCGGAACCGGCGGAGCAGCCGCTGGCCCCGCTGGACTATCAGTACTACGTAGACCGGCAGTTAGCGCCGGTGGCCGATGGCATACTGGGGTTTGTAGATACGTCGTTCAATGCGTTAACCGGCAATCAGTTCGACCTGTTCTAGCGTGACTCCTGGCAATTGTCAGTCGCCGAAAAACTCCGCGCGCAACTCAGGATAATCCGGCGCAGCCAATCGGGGGCCGTAGTTGGCCACCACCTTGCCTGCAGCAAGGCTGGCAAAGCGACCGGCGGTAGGAAAATCTTCACCGCGCGTAATCGCGTAGAGGAACGCCCCGGCAAACATATCACCAGCGCCATTGGTATCTACCGCGTGAACCTTGTGCGGTGGGATGCGGTGCAGTTCGCTGCCATCCCAGGTCACCGCTCCGTCTGCGCCCAACGTTATGGCAAAGGTATTGGCTACCTGCTTGAGCCCTTCGACAGCATCCTCAACGGTGTCGACCTGAGCCCAGCCCTTGGCCTCGTCCTCATTGGCGAACACCAGGTCGAGCTTGTCGCCTACCATTTGCTGAAGTCCGTCACGGAAAAACTCCACCATGCCCGGATCGGAAAAACTGAGTGCAGTTTTAACGCCGGCGGCCTCGGCTATCTCCCTGGCCTTGATCGCTGCCTCGCGACCCGTGGGTGAGGTTACCTGATAGCCCTCGATGTACAGATACTCTGACGCGGCGATCGCCTCGTGGTCGAGCTGGTCTACTGACAGGGTTTCGGAAATACCCAAAAAAGTGTTCATGCTGCGTTCTGCATCGGGCGTGATAAGTACCAGGCATTTGCCTGTCGTGCCCTCAGCCCGCCCCTGCATCAGGCAGTGATCCACACCGGCAGATTCCAGATCGGCCACGTAGATATCGCCATCGGCATCGTTGGCAACCTTGCACGACATGAAGGTAGGCCCACCAAACTGCGCGGTGGCAATCATGGAATTGCCGGCACTGCCGCCACTGGCATGGCTGGCTTTCACCAGATGGTCTTTGAGGTGGCTCAGCAGTTCACCCTGGCGCGCTTCATCAACCAGAGTCATCAGACCCTTGCCAACATCCATGCGCGTGAGCTCGTGATCCTCGACCTTGATTTCCGTGTCGACCAGTGCCGCTCCGATGCCATAGACCTTGTACTTTTTCATGCCTGTCTGCCTCATAGAATTCAGTCGGCTATTATCCGTATCCATGCGGTAAATGAAAGCGGCTCTGGTACACTCGCACGCCATGACTCGCACCCAACGACCTTTCACCAAACTCTTTGTCGCGGGCCTTGCGGCCTTCGCTTTGGTGCTGATTTATCTGGACGCACGGATCACCAGTACGTTTAGTGAAAAGCGCTGGGAGCTTCCCGCCAAGGTATACGCCAGACCGCTGGAGCTGTTTGTCGGCGCTCGGCTCGAGCCTGATGCCCTGGCCTACGAGCTTTCGCTGCTTGGGTATCGCAAAGTCAGGCAGGCGACTCAGCCGGGACAGGTGGGACGCGCCGGCGGGCGTTTTGATATTTACACTCAGGGTTTTGATTTTCCCGGCGAGCGCGAGCCCGCCCGGCGCATCAAGCTGTCGATCTCAGGCGGCAAGATCACCTCGCTACAGGCTGGTGGTGGTGAGCTTGATTTGCTGCGCATGGATCCGGTGCAGATCGGCGGTATCTACCCTTCCCATGGCGAAGACCGTGTGCTGGTTAGGCTTGAGGACTTACCTGAAACATTGTGGCGTGGATTGCTTGCCACGGAGGATCAGAATTTTTTCAGTCATTGGGGCTTCTCTATCACGGGCATCGCCCGGGCTGCGTTCAGCAATGTACGCTCCGGCCAGGTAGTGGCAGGCGGCAGTACGATTACCCAGCAGCTGGTAAAGAACTATTACCTCACGCCCGAGCGCACCATTGTTCGCAAGCTCACCGAGCTGCTGATGGCCATGCTGTTGGAGTTGCACTACGACAAGGAGGACATTCTCGAAAGCTACGTTAATGAGATCTACCTTGGTCAGCAGGGTCCAAGGGCTATTCACGGCTTTGCGCTGGCCGCACGCCACTATTTCAATACGCCGGTTGAACAGCTGGGACTGCACCAGCAGGCTTTGTTGGTAGGCATGATCAAGGGGCCGTCTCTGTACAATCCCCGTCGCAACCCAGAGCGCGCCACGCAGCGACGCAATGTGGTGCTGGATTTGATGGCCGAGCAGGGCGTGATCAGCGCAGAGCATGCCACTATCGCCAGAGCGATGCCGCTGGGCCTCAACGCGGCGCCCAGCTCTGTGCGCGATACTTTCCCGGCCTTCCTCGACCTGGTGCGCAGGCAGCTGCGCGAGGAATATCGTCAGGAAGACCTCGCGACGCTCGGGCTCAGTATTTTTACCAGCTTTGATCCCCTGTTGCAGCGCCAGCTTGAGCGCAGCACAACCGCCGTGCTGGACAGCCTGGATGCGGGTGGTGAACTGGAGTCGGCGTCGGTGGTAACCCGGTTCGATACCGGCGAGGTGGCCGCTTTGGTGGGTGGTCGCCGGGTTAGCTATGCGGGATTCAACCGGGCACTCGATGCCAGGCGTCCCGCTGGCTCGCTGCTCAAGCCAGCGATTTATCTGGCTGCTCTCGAGCAATCCAAACGCTATACGCTGGCAACGCCTTTGTCTGATACCAAGGTAGAGGTATCCGGATCTAATGGACAGGTATGGGAGCCGCGCAATTTTGACCGTAAGGAACATGGGCAGGTCATGCTGCACACGGCACTCGCGAAATCCTATAATCTCGCCACTGCTCGCCTGGGGATGAACCTGGGGATTGATACTGTGGTCGATATGTTGCGGCGGTTGGGTATCCGCGGACCCATCCCCGAAGTGCCTGCTCTTACCCTGGGCGCAGGGGAATATTCGCCCGTTGCGATGGCAGTGATGTACCAGGCCATTGCCGCAGGCGGGTATCGCATGCCATTGCGCAGTATTCGCGATATTGTGGATGCGCAGGGCGAGCCCTTGCGCCGCTATGTGTTGGCTTACGATCGCACGGTTAGCATACAGGCCGTACACCTGCTGCATTACGCCATGCGCGAGGTTGTTCGCGAGGGTACAGGGCAGGGTGTGTATCGTTACCTGCCCCAGCAGTTTGAGGTGGCCGGTAAAACAGGCACAACCAATGACGGGCGCGATTCCTGGTTTGCCGGGTTTTCCGGGGATCTGTTAACAGTCACGTGGATCGGTCGGGATGACAACGGTAGTACCGGGCTAACCGGCAGTAGCGGCGCGTTAAGGGTGTGGGCGCATTTCATGGCGCGTTCGGCGCAGCGCTCGCTGGGTTATCGTATGCCAGAGGGTATTGAAACTCACTGGGTCGACGATACGAGTGGTGCATTGACCGGGCAGGGCTGCGCCAATGCGCGCATGCTGCCGTTTATCTCAGGCTCGCAGCCAGATACGCGTACCGGGTGCGCGCCGCGTGAATCACGCATTAAAAACTGGTTCCAGTCGTTATTTGGAGGAGATGGATGAAGCTTGTTCGCGTTTCAGCGATGGTAGCGAAGGCGATAGTGGCTATTGCGTTGGTCAGTATCATGGCCGGGTGTTCGGTCTATAGCTTACCCGGATCGCAGCCAGCGCCTGTCGAGCCGCAAGCAAAACCGGCGCCTCCGGCCTCACAACCCGCGCAAACGCCCGTTACACCCACATCCCCTGGTGCAGCGCCTGATCCGAATGCCAACAACGCCTACGGCGCTCTGCTGCAGCAAGCGGAGCAGGCCAGAAGCAAAGGTGATTACGAGCAAGCTCTATCGCTACTTGAGCGCGCGCAGCGAATAGATCCCGACAGCGGTGAAGTGTATCTGCATCTGGCCCGCACCTATCAGGCCAAGGGCGATGTTGGCATGCAGCGCGCAACCGCAGAGCGCGGCTTGTTGTACTGCGACGGGAGTAGCGAGTGTAACGCCCTGCGTGCGCTGTCGCGCTAGCGAGTCGTCACCTCGAAGCCGTTCTCGACGGGAACAAATTCAAGATGTTGATTGATGCAGCGTGGGAGGTCCCCTGCCGAGTGGCTGACAAAAATAATCTGTGTGTCAGATTGGCTCGCAATGTGATCGATGGCCTGCAGAATCAGTCGGCGATGATAGCCATCCAGTCCCAGGGTCGGTTCATCCAGTAGCAGTATGGCGGGTGATTTCACCATCGCACGCGCCAGTAGCACCATGCGCTGCAAGCCAAACGACAGTGCGTCGAAGCTCTCCCGCGCAACTTCGGCCAACCCAAGAGAACTAAGCCAGGCATCTGCGGCCTGACGTTGGGTATCACCCCAGTCGTCGAACAAGCCTATCGTGTCGAAGAAACCAGACACGACCACTTCGACGGTCTTCATGCCGCGGGCGAAGTTCAGATGTAACTGCGTATCTACCTGGCCATATTTCTGCTTGATGTCCCATACGCTTTCGCCACTGCCGCGCTTGATACCAAACAGCGTGATGTCCTGCCCGTAGGCTTTGTGATTGTCACCGGTTATCAGGCTGAGCAGCGTGGTTTTACCACAGCCATTGGGTCCGGATACTGCGCAGTGTTGGCCGCGTTCCAATACCCAGTGCACACCCTTCAGCACCTGCACATCGCCATAGTTAACACTGACGTCGTGCAGTGCCAGCAGTGGACCCATCTCGGGTAACTGGTAGGGACGTTCGGCCCTGGCGGGCAGGGCCGTCATGTCCGGCAGTGCTGGTGAGAGCACCTGCGCAACGGTGGGATCGGTCTGCACTGTGCTTGCCGGGCCCTGCAGCAGAATGTGGCCATCGCGCAGCAGCATCCAGTGTGTGCAGCCTGTGGGTACATCTTCCTGCGCACGCAGCAGTAGCAGAACCGACATATTGCTTTGCGCCAGTAGCTCGTCAATTACCTGCCGCATTTCGGTCTGCATCTCTTTATCGAGACCGTCGACGGGGTTGTCCAGTATCAGTATCGCGGGCTCACTCAACAGCGCTTTCACCAATAACGTTTTGCGCATCTCACCAGTAGAGATGAAACGCAGGCCGCGCTGCAAAATGTGACCGATCCGCAAGCGACTTACCCATCGCTCGAAGCGTTCATCGGGTTCGTGGCCGCCGAGTATGACCGACGCCACCGTGGTGCCCGGGTCGTTGGCGTCGGCGCGAAATTCGGAGTCGTCCAGCTTTTTGTCGCGATCACACAGGGCCTTGGCCTGTTCAAAGCAGACATAAGCAACGCCTTTTTCGTCGAGCAATGCCGAGCGTTGGAAATCACCGGAAAAGTGCGTGGCCTGGGAGCTGATAACCCTTGCCAGACTGGTTTTGCCCGCGCCGTTGGGGCCCAGGCAAGCCCACTGCTCACCTGGCATGGGCGCCCAGTTGATGTCGCGCAGAGCGGGCA
>CALINF010000253.1 GCA_938045215.1 uncultured Halieaceae bacterium
GACCAGAGAGTTGGTTAGTGTTACCGACGCCGCCGCAGAGCACCTGCGCAGCAGTCTTGCGGGCAAGGGTAAGTCGGCTGTACGTATTGCGATAGAAGAGAGTGGCTGTACGGGATTCAAGTATGTGATGGAAGAGGTCGATGACGCAGCCGATAGCGACGTGACATTGGCGCTGACCAATGGAGTGAAAGTATTTATTGCTCCAAATGCAGTGGCGCTTTTGCAGGGTACTGAAATCGACTATGTGCGAGAGGGCATCAATCGTACTCTCAAGTTTAAAAACCCCAATGTCACTGCCGAATGCGGCTGTGGTGAAAGCTTCACGGTGGCCTGAACCAGTGTCTGCACAGGAACGAACAGTTTTAACGACGAATCGTGATTGCCCGGGCAGGCTTGTTCCTGTTGGCGATCCGGTTGTGATCCCGGCCCACACGTTTGTGACGCTCACGCAGTCCCTGGGTGGCAACTACACGGTGGTTCACAACGGCAATATGGTGCGGGTAGATGGTACCGATGCCGATGCCTTGGGGTTTGAGCCTACGCGACTGGAGTTCGAGCCGCCCGAGAACGGGCTCATTGACGAAGCTCAGGTCTGGGAGGCGCTGCACACGGTATTCGATCCGGAAATCCCTGTCGACCTGGTAAATCTCGGATTGATTTACTCGGTGAAGATAGATCAGGACAAGCACGCTGTAGAAATACACATGACTTTGACCGCCCCGGGTTGTGGCATGGGCCCGGTACTCGTAGGTGATGTGGAGTATCGCGTAGGGCAAGTGCCCAACGTAGAGTCAGTTGATGTAGAGCTAGTGTTTGATCCACCCTGGCAGCGCGAGATGATGTCTGAAGAGGCGCAGCTGGAAACTGGAATGTTCTATTGAGGCTTAAGCAATGAGCGAGCCTGCGCAGGTCAATCCATTTGGCCACACCATTACCAGTGACGATATCCTCGACACCCTTGGTTTTTTTGATAGCTGGGAAGATCGCTACAAGTACATTATAGACTTGGGCAAGGAGCTGCCTGCTCTGCCTGAGGAGTTGCGTACGGATGACAGGCTGGTTCGGGGCTGTCAGAGTCAGGTGTGGATTGATACGCAGCTAGAGCACGGGAAACTGCAGCTGGCAGTGGACAGTGATGCGTTTATCGTTAAAGGCCTGTTGGCTGTCGTGCTGGCCGCTTACAACAACAAGACACCAGCAGATATTCTTGCATTCGATATAGACGCCTATCTCGATAGTCTCGATTTATTGCGCCATCTTTCGCCTACGCGGGGCAATGGAATTCGTGCGATGATCCAGCGGATTCGTGGCATCGCGCAGGGCTGAGCATCAGTTCAGTTTCAGAGACTATTCTTAGAAGGATGTAGCGCACTCGCTGTCCGACGTTGGATACAGCGCCTGCGCTGAGGCTTTATAAAATTCGATACCCCCGGTTACCCTTCGGGCTGTTACCACCACAATGCGCCTTTTCGTTTTGGTATAGTAAACATTGCGATGCGCTGTTGTGTATCGCCTCTGGAGAGTAATGATGCGACACGGGCAATACGTCGACGAAAATCAAGGGCGGATGAACTGGAGCCTGCTGCGTCGTATCTGGCCTCTGCTCATGGAAAACCGTCTGCGCGTGCTACTTGCGCTGGGTTGCCTGTTGCTAGCCAAGGGCGCCATCCTTACGATTCCTTTTCTCCTGAAAGACCTCGTCGATAATCTCGAAATCGCTCAGGCAATGCCCACGGAGCCTGCGCTGTTGCTAGGTCTGGTTGTTGCCTACGGTGCTGCCAGGTTTGCCAATGTATTCTTCGGGGAGCTGCGCGATACAATTTTTGGTCGCGTCACTGAGCGAGCGATGAGACGTATCGGTCTGCAGGTTTTCAGGCACGTTCACAGCCTTGATCTGGACTATCATCTCAATCGCCGTACAGGTGGTTTGGCTCGAGACATTGAGCGCGGTACAACCGGCATCAGCTTTCTGATGCGGTTCTTCATTTTCAATATTGCGCCAACGTTGTTTGAGATAGCAATGGTGGCCGGTATCTTGCTGTTTAATTACGGCTTCAGCTTTGCTTTGATCGTAGTTATCTCTGTGCTCAGTTACGGCGTTTTCTCGTTCCGGGCCACAGAGTGGCGTACGCGGTTTGTGCGCGCAGTCAATGAGGCGGACTCAACCAGTAATACTCGCGCGGTTGATTCACTGCTTAACTTCGAGACTGTCAAATACTTTACCAATGAGCAGTTTGAAGCTCGTCGTTATGACGAGTCGCTTGCCGTATGGGAGGAGGCGCGTCGTAAAAACCGTCTATCGCTGTTCACACTAAATGGTGGTCAGGCACTTATTATTGCAGTTGCGCAAACTCTCATGATCGGGATGGCCGCCTGGCAGACAAAGGCGGGTGTTCTGACGCTGGGTGATTTTGTGTTGATCAACCAGTTTATGATTCAGCTATTCATGCCGTTGGGTTTTCTGGGTTTTGTGTATCGCGAGATCAAAGGGTCAATGGCTAATATTGAGAACATGTTCAATTTGTTGGCGTTGCAGCCTGCCATTGTGGACAGGCCGTTAGCGCCTCCTCTGGCGTGCGGTACCGCCAGGGTGCAGTTTGAATCTATCAGTTTTTCATACCAAAGCGATCGCAAAATTTTGGAAAATGTTTCTTTTACAATTGAGCCGGGTCAGAAGTTGGCAATTGTAGGTGCCAGCGGGGCAGGGAAGTCGACAATAGTTAAACTGCTGTTTCGATTCTACGATCCCACAGCCGGCAGAATTCTGATCGACGGACAGGATATTACTGCTGTGACGCAGCAATCTTTGCGCTCGGTGATCGGCATTGTTCCACAGGACACCGTGCTG
>CALINF010000254.1 GCA_938045215.1 uncultured Halieaceae bacterium
AACGTGTTCCACATTCGCAGGTAATGCGGTGTTGATCTGTTGCTCGATCATGTCAATCAACGGTTCAGCTTCCATTTGGCGCTCTAACTGCTCGTCCGAGTCGATATCGCCTTCCAGCTGTTGTTCGAGCCACAAGCTTACCTGTTCGAAGCTTTTGATACTTTCATCCCAGGCGGCACTGTCTGGCCCCTGCTTGACGTGTGTCAGTATCAGTTGGTCGCGCCACCCGTGCTCCACGAGTTCCATCAGTACTTTTGGTGCGTGCGGTGGCTTGAGCCGTTGCTGTATGAAGCGATCAACTTCCCGCTGGGCTTGCGCCAGTTTTTCCTGCCCTTGTTGCGTGCGCACAACACGATCAACATTTTTGCTATGTGCCCGCTCCTGTTGCTGAACCAGCTTGTCAATTTTTGCCAGTGCGCTCTCAAATACAGTGCTGTCGGTGTCATAGTCCGTAACAATCTGGTCAACGATTTCGCCCACCCGGGTTTCCAGACTGCGATTGGGGAAATTTGACGATGAGGCCAGCTGTGACAGTTTGTCGATGACACCTCGCGCAGCATGACCGCGATCGACAAAGAACTGTGGTTCCATCAGTGCCAGTTTAGCCATGGGGATCTGCAGGTTCCCCAGCGCCGGTCGCAGATCTGCACTGACATCGAGTTGAGAGTTAATCGTTCCAAACAGATTATCCACCAGATCGATCTGGTTCAGGCTCTCGTTATTGAGACCGCCGGTATCTTCCAGTCCGGAAATACTGCCGGCATTGGCTGCGAGATATTCTCGCAAAGAGCTGGCATTTTGTACCGCCGCACGACTGTTTGCGTCCATCTGCAAAGCGCCAAGCGCATCTGCGACGGTTCTCGTGTCGGCCATTGGCCCAGAGATGGTTGCTGCACCACTACCACCACTGCTCGAGGAATCACTCCCTGCGCCTGCCAGTCCCTGCGCCTCGCGTTTGAAATTCAACGCATCGATAACCGAGCGGTACAGGCTTTCAGGACTAAAGCGCTCGGAGATCTTCTCGAAAACGCCTTCTACTACCTGATCCACCAGATCTTCTGTTTTGGTGGGTGTGGGAGTGGATGGCTGTTCGGTTGGCCCATTTGCGGGAGCACCCAGGTCGGGCAGATCCGCAGCGCTTGCCACCGTTTCATTTTTACCAGCCACCGGCTCTGTAGGTGGCTCGATCGGAACTTCGGTTGGCTCGGGGTCTGCAAGTGACGATGAAGTGGATACCGACGTTGTCTGGCTCTGCTTCGCGGCCTCTCTGGCCGTGCGCGCGGCCTTGAGAAGCGAGCCCTTGTTGATGATTTCCTCTTCAATATTGGGCCGTATGCCTTGTTCAGCCAGTTCGGTGTTGAGTGGCGAGTAGAAAGCATCGAGCTGCTCAATGAACTGATCGACGAAATAGCTGAGTACTTGAGGAATCACACCAGCAGGGAGGCCGCTATTTCTCAATGCAGTTTGGAATGCGTGGCACAATGGTTCAACGTGAACAGGCAGCCTGACACTTAGGGGATCAGCCTCAATCAGCGTGGCGAGGCGCATAACAAGCGCTTCCAGAGCTACCTGATGCAGCTCTTCGCCGCGAGTAATCATTCGATCAAGCGCCAGATAGCCCTCGAATTCCTCAATATCAACCAGCCCCAGTGACTGGTCCTGCTCCTGTTCGCGCCAACCTTGGTGCTGTGCTTGGGGGGTCAGATCCTCGAACAGGGCATCGATCTCTGTCAGGAAGGCGCTGGCGATGAGTCGCCCCTCCTTCTTGAGAGCGTTGAGTGCCTCGTAGTGAATATTGTGTCCGGATTCGCTGTGCCCGGATGTCATTGAAAGTTCAAACAGATGGTCGGTCAGCTGGTTGATAAACAGCTGCACGCGCTCCGCAAGTAACGCGTTGCTGTGTTCTCGTACCGCTCGCAGCTGCGGCGTCCATCGGGTAGCAGATGCGATCTCTGGTACATCTGCGCTACTAGTGGTTTCAGCAGGCCAGCGATTCTGAACGGCTTCCAGACAGGCGCGTGTCTGCGGACTGTAGGGATCGACAAACTCCAGATGGAGGGTCGATGAACTGATTCTGTCGATGCGCACAGGCACGACTTCACGTTTTCCAACAGGCGACTGATACGTAAGGAGTGCGCGTGCGCCTCGAGTCAACTGCTGTTCAGCGCGGTCACTTTCGCTAACAGCCAGTGCGATCCGCTCGCCAGCAGCAAGACTCGCGGTCCCACAGAATTGACGATGGTCTGCCAGTTCAACAGTGGCGGCTAACGGTTTTGCTTGTGCTTGATTCAGAGCCACGCTCACTCGATTCAGTCGTGCAGCCTGTGCCAAAGACAATGGCACGGTGCGTTGGTTTAGTCACTCAGGTCAGTATAACGCTACTGATCTTCCGAACAAGCAGCCTATTGACGATGTACTCTTATTGCCCTGATTCGCTTCTTGATCGCCTGTTTGTAGTCGTAGTAGTGAAAGCCCAGCTTCCAGTGGGCTGGCAGTTGCCCCTGCATCTGTTGTTCATAGCAACGTATGAATGTCTTTCTGTCTGGCCAGCTCAGCTTGTAGGCGATTCGTATCAGATCCTGCATTCGCTTCCATCCGGAGATTCTTGAGCCGGGCCCTTGCCAGATCCAGGCCCGTCCTATATCGATTACCATGGGCATGAAGCTGCCATCGTCCTGCGGCGAGAACATCAGGTTGCCGGCCGAGAGGTCGCGATGAACGATTTGCATATCGTGCATGCGACAGACAAATTCGCTTATGAGCATGAACCAGGCCTTGGCATCGAGGTTTCGGTAGCTAGGTTGGCCCGCATTGAGTGTCCGGTAGACATCTTTCGCGGAAAACGCATCGGGGACAAATTGGCACAGATACCACGAATCCTGGATGCCAGACGCAGTTTGCCGTTCAAAGTAGGCAATGGGCGCAGGTGTGGCAATGCCGTGCCCAAGCATGGCGCAGGCATTACTGAAGTGGCGCAGACCCTTGCTGGGTCGAAATCTGTAGGTGAACCGTTTGATGCCTTTTACGCGGTTCAACTTCACCGTAATCTCACGGTCCATAAAGCGCGGATCTTGAACATTCCACAGTCGATTGCGGGTATCCCGCAGCACCCGCGTTTCGGGTAGGGCAGGCAACATTGTGGGCGACAATGACTCATGCAAACTACTCTCGTTCTGCGCACAGGGCAGGGCCACACAATAACCGCCGCGCCAGTCGCCCGCCTGCCAGGGCAGTGACTGCAAATCCGGCCCGTTTAGCTGAACTGCACCAACCAGTGGCCTTGATGTCCGGGGCAGACTGCCAAGTGGTGAATTGAGATCCAGCACCAGCGGGTGTTCATTGACAAGCGCGAGTCCGTAGTAGGGTTCTCCCAGCCCATTACTGATCGATGTGATGTTTTCTGTTGCGCTGCCCAGTAACTCGTTGAGGCCGATGCATTGGCGGTCTCGAGTCCAGGCGATGGCGAAAAAATCGCCAGCGATGCCCATAAATTCAAAGATGCTGGCGCCCAGTGGATCATGCTGTGCACGTACGATGGTTGCACCGGACAGGCGCTCGGTAATTGATGCAAGCGCACTGAACGCGGGTGTCCGGGAGAAATTTTCAGCTTTACCCTTCACTTGGCGATAGTGGCTTACCTGATCAACAGCAGGATAATCATCGGAAGCATCGTCGATCAAGCCGTCGCGATGACAGATGAGGGGGCCCCAATACACCTGCTCCAGTGCACCGCTGGCCGCTGCCAGCACAAGATATCGCAGCAGATAATCTACCTGTTTGGTGTAGGGCCATGGTGAGCGTCTGGCCAGGCGCTTGAGCGTCCAACAGGTGTAGGTGCAAACAAAGCGTTGACTGCCACGCCGCTGGCCCAGGCCTTGAAGAATACGCGCCTTTTTGACCAGATTGAGTTGTCCGGGGCGAGTCAGCCAACGTCCGAGTGCGCGATGGTCGTAGGCCTCGGGTTCAATCACGCGCTCAACGAACAGGTTGTCCGTATGAATTGCGGGCGCGTGACCCGACTTGCCGATGAGGGAGAGGTAGAAGCTGTTATAGAGCGGCTCGAAATCGGATATGTTGGGTCCGGCCAGTGTGATGGAAAAATCGCGTGCGACTTCTCGCGCGATGTCCCAGCCCGCGGTCAGGTTGCGGCCTGTAAAGCCCGACCACTTGCTGCGGTTGGGCGTGTTTCCTATCTCAAACATATCGACGCTTTTTTCGTAGCGCGTAAACAGCTCAATCAAAAACTGTCGCCATTGAGCCTGTAGCGAGGTGTCCTGACTCAGACGCTGAGACTTATCAAGGTCAGGAAACACACACAACATTACGGTGAACCCGCTGGCGATCAGGTGGTCCAGTAGCTGTTGGGCGTGGCCGTCAGGACTGTCGTAACTGTAGTGCATGCGCACGTTATTGATGTGCAGCTCACGAAGGCTCTGGAGAATGTAGTCCTCGGTTCGGGAGTCGCTGCCGGGTGCGACATTGATGCCAAAAAAATCTGTTGGGACGGTGTGCCCGCCCGACGGTCGAGCCGAGGTGGTTAGCCAGCGTGGCACATCCAGGGCAGTTGCGAGTGCGCTACGCGCGATGTCCCAATAACCGAGATGAGTGACAGATGGTATCTTCAAAATATCGCGCCTGAAGCTGGTGCAATTGTGGGTGATTTGGCCGGTTCCGAGTATAACACCGCCCGCGGTATTGTGAGATCTAATGGTGCTGCGCTAGCATGGTCTGGTAAACCAATCCGGGAGCTGCAGGTGCCTGAAAGACCAGTAGAGATAGAACCGACCTGGCTGGCACATCTTGCGGCAGAGTTCGATGATGAATATATGGTTAGTCTGCGACACTTTCTGCAGCATGAGCGCGCGGCCGGAAAGAAGATCTATCCTTCAGCGAAAGAAATATTCAGCGCTTTTTCACATACACCATTGCCGCAGGTGAGAGTTGTCATCCTCGGCCAGGATCCATACCACGGAATTGGCCAGGCACATGGGCTGTGTTTTTCCGTGCGTGCAGGCGTTACTGTGCCGCCATCTCTTGCGAATATCTACCGCGAAATTCATGATGACCTGGGCTGCGCGATTCCCTCTCACGGTAATCTCACCTGTTGGGCGGATCAGGGTGTCCTGCTACTCAACAGCGTGCTTTCGGTAGAGGCTTCACAAGCGGCATCGCACCGGGGCAGGGGCTGGGAGCGATTTACCGACAAGGTCATCGAGGTGGTAAGTCGCGAGCGCGACGGATTGGTGTTCATGTTGTGGGGTAGCTACGCCCAGAAAAAGGGTGCTCGTATCGATGATCAGCGACACTGTGTACTCAGTGCGCCTCATCCCTCACCTCTAAGTGCCTATCGCGGCTTCTTTGGCTGTCGCCACTTCTCGCAAGCCAACGCTTACCTCCAGGGCAGGGGGCAGCAGCCCATCGATTGGTGTGTCCCGGCTATGGACTAGGCAGCGTTTTGCGCTTACGGATTTTCGCCCGCAAGTTCGCTCATAGGAGCGTAGGGTAAGGGTAGTAACGTGATGGGGTCGGCGTTCTTGTCGTGGGCAAGCAGTAGAGTTTGTGTCTGGGCCTTGAGGGCCAGCTCAATCAGGATGATAGGTCGTTGCTCCTCGTCTATTCCCTGGTTCAAAACCGTCCCAACAGTCGATCCATCCGGGGTGAAGATAGCTGCGCCTGCTTCGGTTGCGTTCTCCTGGCCGATACGAGCGGCGAAGGTTCTGCGTTTGGATTCGCCTTTGTAATGTAAACGGGCGACGACTTCCTGGCCGGTGTAGCAACCCTTGCGAAAGTCAATATGGTCGGTCAGGTCGTAATTGAGCGCTTGTGGCGTCATCGTTTCTGTAGTGCTAGCGCACACTCGCGCCAGACCTGATTCGATATCCATGCCTGACCAGCGTTTCGGGGAGCCCGGTGAGCAGTCGTCCGTCAGGGCTTGTATTTGTTGGCTGCAGTTCTCGCGATCAAGCCAGAGTTCGAAGCGCTGTCTGCTGTTGTCGCGCTGAATGATCA
>CALINF010000255.1 GCA_938045215.1 uncultured Halieaceae bacterium
CACTCGCGGCTAACAGCCAGCTTGTCGGCTATTTCCGCCCGGCTCAGTGGAGGCCCCTGATGCAGGCCCCAGCGGGCAATGACGACTTCTTTTTCGGCGGGTTCCAAAATCTGCATTTCACGCAGAAGGCAGCGCTGCAACGAATCATTGTCGGCCTCCGCCGAGGTCTCGGTAAAGGGTCCTCCGGCCGTGCTGTCCAGTAGCGTGTCACCATCGTCGTCGTATTGCGGAGAGTCGAGTGATGCACCGATGCTGCGTAACTGGAGCAGGTTACGGGTCTTGGCCAGACTGATACCGGTAGCCTCCGCCAACTTGGTGTCAGAGGGCTCGGCGCCACTTTGGGCGATTCCCTGCAGGCGCTCCCGATACAGCTTACCTACCTGCTCCTGCACATGCGTTGGATAGCGGATCATGCCGCCGGTGTCACCCAGGTAGCGTCTCACCGACTGGGTAATCCAGTTGTAGCAGTAGGTGCTGAAACGAAACCCCTTTTTATACTCGTACTTTTCCGCCGCACGTATTAATCCCAGGGTGCCTTCCTGTATCAGGTCCAGATAGGCGACACCCTTGCCGCGGTGCTTGCCGGCAATGGAGAACACCAGTCGCAGATTGTGCATGGTGAGTGTGTCGCGTGCATGGGAGTACTGCGCCAGCAGCTTGGACATTTCACTCAATCGCTGCTGGGAAAGCCGCTGACCAAATTCGCGCTCCGTTTTGGGCCATTGCTTTTCCCACTCCAATAGCGCGTCCGCGACGCTGCAGGAAATGGATCTGCCATTTTTTCGCATGATAACCCCTGCAAGCCCTACAACCAGGCTGGCAGGCAGCGCCAGTAATTGCATTAACGGTGTTACGACCTTGACGGTTTGCTGTGGGCCGCTGTTTCCAATGAACTTTGCCAATGCATCGGCATGGGCGCCGCCACTGAGGTACCCGGTGAGCTCGCGTCGCAGGATAAAGTGAAGGTCGCGGTTGTCGAACTGGGCTATGTCTGGCGGTGTATCCACACAGTGCCGCGCCCAGGCGTTGAGAAAAGAACGCGCGCTCTTATCTGAGACGAGTGCCCGTTGGAGATCTTCAACCGCCCCCCATTTACGCCCGTCGGTGTCGCGCTCCTGCTGTGCAGTGAGAAGTGGATGTCTTCTGGACTCACTAAACAGAAGCTCCAGTTCTTGCTCATCACTTGAGGCTGAACGCATATCCATGGTGTCTCTCCTGCATCGTGGGTTACATGGACATATACGCCCTGAATGGTCGCGTAGAACAGGAAATCCTGAGTTTGTCGCGATTAAAGCGCGACAAGATTGGGTCAAACAGGGGGGTGCCAGCAATCCGGTCCGGTTTCTGTCGCGTATTCTGTCTAACTATCACAATGAGGCTAGCGCCATGCAGAACGTATCTTTGGAACCTCGACCACTTTATGGCATTGGAACTGTAGCAAGACTGACGGGACTCAAACCCGATACGCTGCGCGTGTGGGAACGGCGGTACGGCTTGGGCGCGAGTCACAAGTCAGACACCGGGCGACGGCAGTACACCCAGGCTGACCTGGAACATCTGCAATTGGTGTCGACGTTAGTAGGCACAGGTGCGCGCATCGGCGAGATAGCCAAAACGGAACGCAAAACATTAGAGATGCTGCTGCGCAATCAGGGCAGCCAGGGACTCAAAGCACTGCCTGCTACCAAGCCAACCGTAGTATTTTTGGGCGAGCAGCTCTGTGACTGGCTCGAGGAACATCAGGGTTGTATAGCGAATGTAGATGCGCGGCTGGCACGCGTGCCGCTGGCGCAAGTTGCTTCAGCAGGTTTTGGCGAGCTCGAAAGCGTGGATACGCTGGTGGTTGAGTGTCCCAACTTGTCGGCGTCTGCACTTCAGCAGCTGTCTGAGCTGACGCAGTCTTTGAAGGCCAGCCGTGTTTTGGTCAGCTATCAGTTCGGGAATGAGCGGTGGCTATCGGAGTTGAAGGAAAAGGGGATGCTCGCCACGTCTTTTCCACCTGACCCAGCGTATCTTGCATTTGAAATCAGTCGCAGTATTGCAGAGAAGTCCACTGCGCTTGGTGAAACCAACATGGGTGAGTTGGTGACTACCCGTCCGCGCCAGTTCTCTGAAGAAGAGTTGTCAGCGGCGCGTGCGCTGAAGAGCACCCTTGAGTGTGAGTGCCCAAGGCATATCGCGGACCTGATCAGGGCGCTGGCGAATTTTGAGGAATACTCCTCATCCTGCTCGGTTGAAAACTGGCATGATGCTGCGGTGCATTCCTGCATCTATGCCTACACTGGTCAGGCCCGTTGGTTGATGGAGCGAGCGCTATCTGCGGTTCTCGAAGAACGTGGTGGGGAGTTTCAGGCGCAGCTGACACGAGAGCGCAGTCGACGTAAGGAGGCACTCGATGACGCAGCCTGATCAAGCAACGCAAACCGAGAAAACCGACGTTCGTAGCGCGCAAAATACATCGACAGAGCAAGTTTTTGTGCCTTGTCGCGGGTGCCTGCCTGATTGTTCCAATCGCATACACTGTCAGGGCAGGCCCTGGCGCATGGAGCGGTAGTCGTTTGGGCTTGTCTAATCAGTCGGAGGCGCATTGGGC
>CALINF010000256.1 GCA_938045215.1 uncultured Halieaceae bacterium
GAGACGCTGGAGCGCTGGGGCATTAGTGGTGGGGTGCTGGTGAGAGAGGTCGTGCGTGGCTCGGTTGCTGCTGATGCCGGAGTTGCACCGGGCGATGTCATTACGCTAATCGGGTCTACCCCGATAAAGAACGTCGATGCATTTGAAAGTGCTGTTGACAAGCTGCCTGGCGGCGCGTCAGTCCCCCTACGGCTTATCCGTCGAGGCAGTCCTATGTTTATTGGGCTAAAGCTCGCTGACTAGACAAGTGTAGATACACTCTCTCTGGATTTGAGAGAGGGGTGATACCGATCGGCCGTGGTGATTGGGCATGCATTACGGTACAATCGCGCGGCTTTTTGAGGTGGCGGAGTGCGCTGCGCGCCTGTTACCGTTATCTTCTGCTGAGCCTGAATGCGTGAGTGATCTCCAACACATCCGAAACTTTTCGATTATTGCCCATATAGACCACGGCAAGTCGACCCTAGCCGATCGTTTTATCCAGTATTGTGGCGGTCTCAGTGCACGTGAGATGGACGAGCAGGTGCTTGACTCCATGGACATTGAGCGTGAGCGCGGTATCACCATCAAGGCCCAGAGTGTGACTCTGGATTACACCGCACGCGACGGACAGATCTACCAGCTAAACTTTATTGACACCCCCGGCCATGTCGATTTTTCCTATGAGGTGTCGCGCTCCCTGTCGGCCTGTGAAGGCGCTTTGTTGGTGGTCGATGCTGGTCAGGGTGTTGAGGCGCAATCGGTCGCCAATTGCTATACGGCTATCGAGCAAGGCCTGGAAGTATTGCCGATCCTCAACAAAATGGATCTGCCCCAGGCTGACCCTGACAAAGTGAGGCTGGAGATTGAAGAGATCATCGGTATCGATGCAACTGATGCGTGCCTGGTTAGCGCTAAGTCCGGCCTGGGTATCGAGGACGCACTTGAATATCTGGTTGAACAGATACCACCCCCGGAAGGTGATCGGGATGCGCCGCTGCAAGCGCTGATTATTGACTCCTGGTTTGACAATTATCTGGGTGTTGTGTCCCTGGTGCGGGTTAAACAGGGTGTGTTGAACAAACGCGACAAGTTCGTGATCAAGTCACTCGGCAAGGTCCATCAAGTCGACAGCGTAGGCATTTTTACGCCAAAGCGTCAGGAGACAAGCTGCCTGCAAGCCGGCGAAGTGGGTTTTGTGGTTGCAGGCATCAAAGATATTCATGGCGCACCCGTGGGCGATACGCTGGTGCATGCGGGGCATACTGATGTACCCGCACTGCCGGGCTTTAAACGGATCAAACCGCAGGTCTACGCGGGTATCTTCACCATTTCTTCAGACGACTATGAGGACTTTCGCGAGGCACTGGCCAAACTGACACTCAATGACGCTTCGTTGTTCTACGAGCCCGAAACGTCTGATGCGCTGGGGTTCGGCTTTCGCTGTGGATTCCTGGGCATGTTGCACATGGAAATCATTCAGGAGCGGTTGGAGCGGGAGTACGATCTCGACCTGATTACTACCGCACCCACTGTGATCTATGAAGTGGTTAAAAAGAATGGAGAGATAGTGCAGGTAGATAACCCCAGCGCACTACCTGACATGGGCGATATCGACCAGATGCGCGAGCCTATCGCGCGCTGCAATATCCTGGTACCGCAGGACTATCTCGGCAATGTGATTTCCCTTTGTGTGGAAAAGCGCGGCACGCAAAAAGATATGCAGTTTCTCGGTGCTCAGGTGTCAGTGACATATGATATTCCCATGGCAGAAGTCGTGTTGGATTTTTTCGACCGCCTGAAATCGGTGAGCCGGGGCTATGCATCGCTGGACTACAGTTTTGAGCGCTTTGAAGCCGCGAGTCTTGCGCGCCTGGATGTGTTGATCAATGGCGAGCGTGTGGATGCCCTGGCTGTTATTGTGCACCGGGACCAGGTGCAGTACCGGGGCCGGGCGCTGACGGAAAAGATGAAAGAACTGATACCAAGGCAAATGTTTGACGTGGCTATTCAAGCGGCAGTGGGTGGCAAGGTCGTCGCCAGGCAGACCGTGAAAGCCTTGCGTAAAAATGTCACCGCCAAATGCTATGGTGGCGATGTCTCGCGCAAGCGTAAACTTTTGGAAAAGCAAAAAGCGGGCAAGAAGCGCATGAAGCAGGTGGGTAACGTCGAGATACCCCAGTCGGCCTTCCTTGCTGTGCTCAAAGTGGATTGAAAACGGGGTACATGCATGACAATTGATTTCCCACTCATCCTGGTCATCCTGGTTTTCGGCAGCGGCTTAATCTGGCTTGTAGATGCGCTGTTTTTTGCACCCCGTAGGGCCGCAGCGATTGCACAATTGCAGGAGCAGCATCCGGGCTGGGAGAGTGAAGGTTCCACCGCAGCGATAAGCTTCCAGCAAAGTGTGCAGTCAACTGCCGCCGAGCCGGTGGTGGTTGAATATGCCAAGTCGTTCTTCCCGGTGCTCTTTGTGGTTTTTGTATTACGATCTTTTCTGGTAGAGCCCTTTCAGATTCCTTCGTCTTCGATGGTCCCAACGCTTCAGGTGGGCGACTATATCCTGGTGAATAAATTCACGTATGGTATCCGACTGCCGGTTGTGCGCACCAAGGTGCTCGATATCAATACACCGGAACGCGGCGACGTTATGGTGTTTTTTCCACCGCATCTGAACGATACGTACTACATCAAGCGAGTGATTGGCTTGCCGGGTGACACCGTGACCTATCGAGACAAGCAATTGACGGTGAATGGTGAGCTTCTTGCAGTTGATAAACTTGGCGTGATGCCCGAGGGTGATAGGCGTTTTTCAGTGGGACTTGAGTCCCTGGGCGAATCCAATCACCTGACCCAGGTAGACCTGATGAGGCCTGCCCGTGATTTTTCCGTACAGGTAAAGCCCGGTCACTATTTTATGATGGGCGATAACCGGGACAATAGCAGTGACAGTCGAGTTTGGGGTCAGGTGCCAGAAAAGGATATAGTAGGGCAGGCCTTCGCGATCTGGATGCACTGGGACTCTCTGTTCAGCATTCCGAGCTTTAGCAGGGTTGGTGGCATAGAATAAGGACAACAAAAGTCAGGACGTCGGGGAGCAGTAACAATGAAAATGCGTCAACAACAAGCAGGAATGTCAATCCCGGGAATGTTGATCATTGCGATCATGGTGGGATTCTTTGCGATGTGCGGGCTAAAAATGGCCCCGGGCTACTTTGAATACCTCACAGTGAAAGAGATTGTGACCAAGACTGCCAGTCAGTTTAAACCAGAAGAAGACAACATAGCGGATATTCGCCGCAAGTTGGCTAACCTGCTCAATACCAACCAGGTGTACGGGATCAAACCCAAGGAAATCGAGGTCTTTCGCAAGGATGGCAAGACCTACATCGATGCCAATTATGAGATGCGGGTAAATATAGTAGGGCGCATCGATGCCGTGATGCGATTCGACGATCTGGAAATGGAAGCGGGCCGCAAGGGCGCTAACTGATTTTCTATGGACAATAGCGCGCGCCTCCAGCGAGCGCTGGGCTATGTATTCAATGATGAGAGCTTGCTCGCTCTGGCTCTAGCTCATCGTAGCGTGGGTAAGCGCAATAATGAGCGGCTGGAGTTTTTAGGCGACTCGATTGTCAATCACGTTATCGCCGACGCACTGTATCATCGCTTCCCCGACCTTCGTGAAGGCAGTCTCAGTCGGCTGCGGGCCTCACTCGTTAAAGGCGAGACGCTTGCCGAGTTGGCTCTGGAGCTCGATCTGGGCGCTTATCTGCAGCTGGGTTCAGGAGAGCGCAAGAGCGGGGGCCATCGCCGTGAGTCAATTCTGGCCGATGCTTTTGAGGCAGTGGCCGGTGCAATCTTGCTGGACGGAGGGTTCGAGGTTTGTCGCGAGCGACTACTTGTCTGGTTTGACCAGCGCCTGTCCCAGTTACCCGAGCATGGGACGGCCAAGGATCCCAAAACGCAGCTACAGGAGTATCTTCAGGGGCGGGGGTATCCTTTGCCAGACTACCAGTTGGTTGAGGTAATCGGAGAAGATCACGATCAGGAGTTCCTTGTGCGCTGTACGCTTGAGCAACATACCCTGATAGCCGAGGGGAAAGGCAGCAGTCGGCGCAAGGCCGAACAAATCGCCGCGTCCAGCGCGTTGGAACAGATAGCCAATGACTGATAATCCCAGAGATCCTGCCATACCTGCTACCGATGGAGCGCCGCGCTGCGGTTACGTGGCGATCGTAGGTCGACCCAATGTTGGCAAATCGACACTGCTGAATTACTTGCTGGGTCAAAAGATCAGCATTACCTCACGCAAGCCACAGACCACGCGCCACCAGGTATTGGGTATCAAGACCGAGGGGAATATGCAGGCGATTTATGTCGACACGCCGGGGCTGCATATCGGTGCAGACAAAGCCATTAACCGCTATATGAATCGCGCGGCAAGCTCCGCCATCAAAGATGTTGATCTTATTCTATTTCTGGTTGATCGCACCGCCTTTACGGACGAAGACGCAATGGTGCTCGAACAGGTTCGCCAGAGCGGCCTGCCCACATTGCTCGTGGTGAACAAGGTTGATTTACTGGAAGACAAGAAAGCCCTGTTGCCGCAGCTGGAAAGTTTGGCCCAATTGATGACGTTTGAAGCCATCGTTCCACTGTCTGCATTGCACAGGCACAACGTGGACGCTCTGGAAGCTGAGATCATTCAGCGATTACCCGAAGCGGTGCATTTGTTTCCGGAAGACCAGATTACCGACCGCAGTCAGCGTTTTTTGGCGGCGGAGATCGTGCGTGAAAAAATAATGCGGCAACTGGGCGACGAGTTGCCCTACGCCGTCGCGGTAGAGATCGAAGAGTTTTCTCATGATGGGTCAACCCTGCATATATCGGCATTGATCCTGGTCGAGCGTAAGGGTCAGAAACGTATCATAATCGGCGATAGCGGTAGCCGATTACGTGCGATTGGTACAGAGGCGCGTAAAGACATGGAGACCTTGTTCGACAACAAAGTAATGCTGCGGCTATGGGTAAAAGTCAAGTCGGGTTGGTCAGATGACGAGCGCGCCCTGCGCAGTTTGGGTTATGAAGATCGCTAGGCCATAGCGGCGGGCGCACCTACTCATGAGAGTGTTACTGCAACCCGCATTTTTGCTTCATCGCCGGCCTTTTCGCGATACATCACAGATTCTCGAGTTCCTGACACCCGAGCACGGTCGTATCAGCCTGATCGCCAAAGGTGTTCGGCGCAAGGCGCGCGGTGGCAGTCTGGGCGCCGTATTGCAGCCTTTTACGCCGCTGTTGGTGTCGTTCACCGGACGTTCTGAAATGAAGACGCTCACGGTGGTTGAACGCGTTGGTGCGGCAATGCCTTTGCAGGGGGAGCGTCTCTTTTCGGCGCTGTACGTTAATGAGTTGCTGATCAAGCTGCTGCAACGGCACGACCCTCACACCCCTCTGTTTGCACACTATGCCCAGACCCTGGAGGCACTGTCGTCAAGCTCCGCGGCGGATGTGTCGTTACGTATCTTTGAGTTTACGTTACTGGACGCGCTGGGCTATCAGATCAATCCGGCATTAGATGCCAGTTCGGGTGAGTCTGTCGATCCAGATCGCTGGTATCGCTTGCAGGATGAACTGGGTCTGGTGTTAAGTAATGAACCCCCGCATCCCGATCGGTCGCTGTTTAGCGGAGCCGATCTGCTGCGCATTGCACGCGGAGACTACGCGGACACGGCTGGCCTGACGGCCAAGCGTTTGTCACGGGAGGCTTTGTCGCTGCAGTTGGGCGGACAGCCATTGCGCAGTCGTGAGCTATTTGCGCCACAGCGGCGCGATCAGAGTGCAGGAGAGCAGTAGTGATAAGCATTGGCACCGACATACTTGAAGTTGCGCGCATTGAGCAAACCCTGACGCGTTTGGGCGACAGATTTGTCAGGCGTATCCTCACGAATGCAGAACAACTGGAATATCACGCCAGCCGCAATGGCGCTCGCCTCCTGGCCAAACGTTTTGCTGGTAAGGAAGCGGTCGCCAAAGCGCTAGGAACAGGGATAGGTAGAGGTGTTAGCTGGCAAGATATACATATCGAACATGATCATGCCGGCGCGCCTTTGGTCAACCTGACAGGTGGTGCCGATACCGTTGCGCGTTCAAGAGGGGGGAAGAAAATCCTGCTCAGCCTGTCGGAT
>CALINF010000257.1 GCA_938045215.1 uncultured Halieaceae bacterium
GCGAAAAACTCGAAGAACTGATTATCGTCAACATCCGTACGGAACACCGCACCATTGAGTCGCAATCTTCGGTCCATCCACTCCGACTTCATGCCGACCTCAAACGCCTGAGACACTTCCTTGTCGTAGTCATCTTTGACGAGCAACTGCGCATCGACAGCCTCACCAGGGCCACCGAAACCCGAATTAAACCAGAAGTTCAGCAAATCCTCGGTACCTACAGAGTTGAATCCGCCACTGCGAAATCCAACGCCATAGCTGGCATAGACATTCATATCGTCGGTAGCACTCCAGTTCCAGGTCACTTTCGGTTGAAACTGATCGTAATCATCATCACGATCTGGAATACCGTCAGGATTGCTATTGAATGCCGGGTTTATTGGCGCTGGCTGGCCGGTCACCGGGTCAAGCAGGTTCACATTGAGCCCTGAGTTGGCAACGTTAGGCACCTTGTTATTCACTTCGCGTTCTTCTCGGTCATAGCGCAAAGCAAACGCCAACTCCATGGTGTCATTCAGGTCAAAGTCCAATTGTCCATACACCGCATAGACCGTGGTATCAAACTCATCCCAGAACAGGAGGTCCGTCGGGTTGGGGCCTGTTGGGTCGACATACGGCGTACGGCGATAGCCCTGCCCCTGATCCGCACCGTAGGATACGATCTGCTCTCGCTCAATATCGGCATAGTAAATTCCGGCTATCCACCGTATATCTTCATCGCCCGGGGACTCCAGTCTTGCATCAATACTGAAGTCTTCCTGGTTGCGCTCCTGATACTGAAAGCCGTCACAGCTGGTGGCTGTATACGGCCCATAGACGCCGGCGAAATCGCCGTCGGGTGATGGGAACACAGCAAACGGCGCAAACAATTCACCGAACAGATCCGGCCGCGCAAAGCTGTTGAGTGTATCGCGATCAGACTGACATGAAGGAGTGGCGCCATAACCATAAAACGACGCCGCCGTACCGTCTGACAACAGGTACTCCTCGAGATTATTGTATGACGCGCTCGCAATCAGATCCGCAAAACCAAGATTCCAATCGGCCTTTATGGCAAAGTCCGTGGTTTCCTGCTCGTTCTCGCCGGGCACATTAAAGCCGAATACGAAATCGGCATCGTTTACATCCTGGAAATAGGTGGGTGAGCCGCCAGGCAGGACGTCACTAAACAACGGCACTGCAAAGGTTGCATTGAAGTTAATCGCACCGCCTTTAACCTCGGAATAGCCTGCTCGGAAGTCGAGGGTGAGATCATCTGAAACATTCCAGATCGCTCGACCGCGTATGCTGTCGTCTTCAAGATAATCCACTGAGTCATCTTCGCCGGTGAACTTGTTCTTGAAGAAGCCATCCGTCTCTCGCGTGCTCACTGCCAACCGGGCGAGCAGCACATCCTCGATAATCGGACCGCTTATCATCCCATTCACTTTGTAAGCGTCGTTATTCGCAACACCGCCGCCAATCTTGGCCTCTACTTCGTTAGTCGGGGCCTTGGTGGTTACCAGAATCGCACCTGCAACGGCGTTACGACCGTACAGCGCGCCCTGAGGGCCTTTAAGCACTTCGATCTGCTGAACATCAAAAAGCTCTTCATTGAATGAATTGGGGTTAGTGCTGAGAACGCCATCTACGACATACGCGAATGTGGATTCCGCATCTCGCGTTGATACAATGCCGCGAATACTCACCTGGGTATCTCCCACGTTTGCAGTATCCACAATAGTCACATTGGGAATCAGTCCGATATAATCGGCTGCGCGCTCAATACCAGCCCGCTCGATCGTTGTTTCATCGATTGCACTGATTGCAATCGGGACTTCTTGCAGGTTCTCTGAGCGCTTCCGCGCTGTTACAACTATTTCCTCTATTGCAAAACTACTCTGTGCCAATGCCGCCGGCACCGGAGCCAGTGTGGCGACCGCCGTCGCTAACCCTACTACTAATGGTGTTTGCTTATAGTTCATGGCATTCCTCCTGCCGAGATTAAACTTCATGGATTACTGCTTGCTTGTACTACTTTTGATACTTTTCCAGCCGCTCCCTGGATAGCTTTCAGGCGACGCCAGAGCGTGGTGGAACTAATACCCAGGTACTCCGCAACCCGGGCTTTGTCATTACTGAACTTGGACATCGCATCGAGAATAGCTTGCTCTTCCTGCAGTTTCAGAGCGCCACCATCAACGTCGCTGGAGGTGACCTCAACATACAGCTCCGGCAATATCTCACGTACCCGCTGATCATTGATCGACCCCACGCCATCCTCTGCACAATTGACCACCAGGCGCTCGAGAAAATTCTGTAGTTCGCGCACATTGCCCGGCCAGCCGTAACTCTGAAACTGATCACCTACGACGCCATACAGTGTTCGTGACTCAAACAGTACGCCGTACTGCTTGCTGTATTGCTCGATGTAATATCGAGCAATGGCAGGGATATCGTCGACGCGCTCGCGCAGTGGTGGCAGCTGCAGCGATAGCACATTCAACCGGTAGTACAGGTCGTCTCGAAACTCTCCGCTGCGCACGGCGTCTATCAGCTCGCGGTTAGTCGCCGCCACCACTTTGAAATCCAGATGCACTTCCCGGTTACTGCCCAGCGGCCTGATACGCTTTTCCTGCAGCACACGCAGCAACTTCACCTGCTGCTGCATCGGCATTTCGCCAACCTCGTCCAGGTAGAGCACACCACCGTTGGCCTGCTCTACCAGACCTACACGCCCGCCCCGGCGCGAACTGGTGAATGCGCCATCCACGTAACCAAATAGCTCACTCTCAAACAGTTCATGTGGAATGCTGCCGCAGTTGACCGCCACCAGCGGCCCGTCGGCATAATCACTATGCCTATGGATTTCATGCGCAACATGCTCCTTACCCGTACCACTCTCGCCCTGCAATAGCACGGCCCCCGTGCTACGGGCATAGGTACGCGCCAGATGCGCCACCCGCTCCATGCGCTCAGAGCGGATGATAAAACGGGTCGGCGGAGCGTCTTTGCTAATGGACAGCGCACCCGCGCGATGGGCGGCGCGGCCAGCGTCAATAGCCCGCCGCAGTAATTCGCGCGCAGACTCTTTGCTATAGATTAATATAGCCGGCATCTGGCGCTGCTCTGCCATATGACAGGTAAAAGAAGGACCAACCACAACCTGCATATCCTCTTCGGCCAACGCAAGCAGCAAGCGTTGCGCTGCTTCGTCCGAGGTACTGTAATTGTGGTGTACCAGATCGATATCGAGTAGCTGCGGCAGTGTGCTAAAGAGACGTTGCGGCGCTGCACTCTCGGGGTGATAGGTAAATATGTGTACACGCGCAGCGATGCGCCGTGCTTTCGCCAGAGCCTCGATAATATCGGTATCGGTCACGGGTTGACTGATCACCGGGACCGACAAGGTGGCATTGAGGTAGGCGGCATTGGAGCCGGCACTGGCCACCACGTCAGGCTGGTATTGTTTGATCAGGTCCTCATATTCAACGTCCTTGCTGGCCACCGATTCAACGATCGTGATGTCTGCGTGCTCGGCAAACTCGGGGGTTACGGCGTTAATCAACTCGCTGAATTTGCGGTAGCCTACAATCAACACCTTGATACGATCACTGGCCGCAACGCTCATGGCATTACCCTCGCAGGCAACATCGCTAGCAGCGCAGCGGCGTCCAGCACTTCGGCGTACTTGGCATTAAGGTCATGCAGGTTGGCGGCGTGCGCCTCAAGATTGCGATCGCCCACGGCATCGCTTACCACGAAGGTCGGGTAGTCGTGCTGTAAGGCATCAACAGCCGTGGCCCGCACGCAGCCGCTGGTAGTCAACCCGGTCACCACCACTGAATTGGTTCCGGCAGCCTCCAGCTCAGACGCCAGCGTCGTGCCGAAAAATCCACTCGCATGGTGCTTCTCAATCACGTGCTCATCCTGAGCTGGCGCGAGCCTGGAGTCGATATCCACCCAGCGTGAGCCAGGCGTGAGAATATTCAGGTCGGGGATGCGATCGCGAAACACGTGTGCCTGCTCATCGTTACGATAGCAAACCGTCGTGTAAAAAACGGGCAGGCCGCGCTCACGAAACGCGCGCAGCAAGCGGGCGTTGATCGCCACGACCTCATCACACTCGCATCCCAGCGGACTGGCAGGATCGGTAAAGCCGATCGACAGATCAACCAGCACCAGCGCCGGGCGCGTGCCCAGTGTCTGTGAACGGTGGGGTAGATCAGTCATAGAGCGTCTCAGGCCGTTTTCTTCTGTTGAAAGCTGGGAGCAACTGGCGGCGGCAGATGGGTTTCTTCCAGGCAGCGAGCTTTAAGTTCCTCGATGGTGCCACCGCGATTAAACACCTCCACGGTACCACGCTCCGCACGCATCGTGTCGCGCAGCAACGCGGTTGCAGCATCATCTACACTGCCGTCACTATCTATTACCACACCGTAGCGCTTCGCACCGTCGGCGGTAACCAGACGACGCTCTACATCCTGCAGCACCAGCGCAGGATCACGCTCGAAGGGATCACCCCAGCCGCCGCCGCCCCAGGTGTTGAAGTACAGCACATCGCCCGCCTGCACCTTGATACCCTCGGCCTTGGCCGGCAGCCATTGTTCGCTTCCATCAACTCGCACCAGGCGTTTGGTGGAGCGCAGACCTGTTTCTCCCCCCAGCACACCCCAGGGGTAGGTCAGCCAGCGCTCATCGTGTATGCCGATGGTACCGTCAGCCAGAAAGCAATACGCAACAGACAGGCCATTGCCACCGCGGTGAAGCCCTGCACCACCGGAATCGGGTATGGTTTCATAGCGCTCGCTGCGCAAAGGGAAATAGGACTCGATAAACTCGTTGGGTACATTGGTAAAGCCTGGCCACAGTGAGTGACCATCGGGGCCATCGCCCACCGGTCGGCCGGGTACACCACCAAAGCCAATCTGAAACAGCTGGAACCACTCGCCCTTGGCGTCATAGCCAGAGTAAAACAGGTGCGGCGAATCTGAGAACCCCGCCGCGCTGAGCATCTGCTCTGGTGCACCCATACCCAGCAAGGCGCCAAGCAGATCGAAGATACGACCTAACGCATGGGTTCGACCGGACAGCGCCGCCGGAAAATTGGGCTTGAGCAGAGTACCTTGTGGTATGCGCACGTCCACCAGGTCGTAGAAGCCGTCATTAAACACAATCTGCGGATCGACAACGTTGATGGTGAACGAACCAAAGAACATCTTGAACATGTCTTCATTAAGGAAGAAGTTTACCGAGCTCTGCGCCTGTGGATCGGTTCCTTCAAAATCAAATATCGCCGTAGCGCCCTCGCGCCACATCTTGCATTTAATCCGGTACGGGCCCATGCCCATGCCGTCGTCACACAAATAGTCCTCGAATTCGCGTGGCTCTTCGGGAATGAACATTTCGATAATGTGTTTCATAGCGGCGTAGTTGCGATCGAGCATGATATCCATGGTAGATACCAGTACGTCGTCCCCAAAACGCTCCGCCAGCTCAACGCACCGCTTGGCCGCTGTGTTGCAGGCAGCTACCAGCGCGTTCAAATCGAA
>CALINF010000258.1 GCA_938045215.1 uncultured Halieaceae bacterium
TGGCTGGCGAGAGCGGCGCCCCCAGGGGTGGCGAAATATTGAAAGCACTCGCGATGTCTTTGTGACACGCGAATTTCCCCCCGGATTCGAGCTGCGCCTGGAGCTGGATGACCTGCCAGTTCCTGAATTGCAGCCAGCGGATGTTTTGGACGCTACGCCGCAAGTTGTACTGTATGCCAGTGGTGAGACTACACCGGGAAGTCTGGAGGTTGTCGACTCAGCCGGTATATTGCAGTGGCGTCTGGAGTGGGACCTATTGGGGCGTTTTGAGCTGCTGCGTCGCGGAGAGCCTGACGAGGTGTTTGATGACTAGACCGGCAGCGCGAGGCGTTGCAGGGTTTACCCTGGTTGAAGTTATGGTGGCGCTTGCGATAGTGGCGATTGCCCTTCCGGCGCTGTTGTTTACGCTCTACCAGCAAGTGGATACAACCGGATACCTGCGCGACAAATCCATGGCTCAACTGGTGGCAGTGAACAAGATGACTGAGTTTCGCCTTGTGACGCTGGCGCGACGGGAGGTCAGCGCAGGGCGTGAAACAGGCTCAGCCATAATGGCCGAGCGTGAATGGTTCTGGACAGTCGAGTCGATCCCAACTGAGGTACCGCAGTTCTTCAGAGTCACGGTCTCTGTGGGGAGCCAAGAGCAGCGCACCACCACAGAGCGCGCGCTCTATTCTCTTGTTGCTTATCTGTCTGCAGACCTGCGCGTAGATACCACACCGCTGGAAGAGTCTGCCGAAGGTGGTGATGGCGGTGAGGGTGGTGAGGATAGTGAGCCGAGTAACGGCGTGGAGGATGCCGCTAACGGCAGAAATACTCCGGAGGCTTCATCGCGGGATCAACCCGGAGAGTCGGACAATGAATAGGGCCCACGGGTTTACGCTGATAGAGGTTTTGATCGCACTGGCCATCACGGGTTTTGTTGCGGCGGCGGCGTATACCGCGCTGTCTACTGTGATCTCGGGAGTGGAGAGCACACGCAGCACGGCGCAGCGCACCTATGAAATCAATCGTGCCTTTATGGTGATCTCTCGTGACTTGCGCCAGTTCGTCTATCGGCCCGTGCGCGATGAGTTTGGCGAGAGTGAGCCCGCATTATCGGGTGGTATTGCGTCTCGTTTCCTACTCAGCTTTACCCGGGCAGGATGGCATAACCCGAATGATTTGCCGCGTAGCAATCTGCAGCGCGTGAATTACCTGTGGGAAGAGGACACGCTCTGGCGTGAATCCTACTCTGTTTTGGACAGGTCCGGCGACACACAGCCCGCTCGCGTGAAGTTACTCGAGGATGTGGTTGCAGTGTCGTTGTCGTTTCTGGATGCTACCAACAGTCTTCGCCTCGGTCGTGGCAGTGATATCGAGACGCGCAATTGGACGGAGAACTGGATTGTAGATACCAGTCGTCCGGGTGAGTTGCCTTCGCCCCCTGCTGCGATAGAGTTGACGATTGAGCTGGACGACCTGGGAGAATTGAGGCGCCTATATGCACTACCCGGTGGTAGCTAGGAACGCTTGAACGCTATGAAAAAATCAGTTCATTCATTGCAATCAGGCGCGGCACTTATAGTTGCCATGCTGGTGTTCGCACTGGCGGCTGCGCTTATCGTGGGTATCCAGCGTGAATTCACACTGTTTTATCAGCGCGGTGCCAATTCTTTTATTGGTGAGCAGGCCTATGCGTATCTGCTCGGAGCGGAAGAACTCGCGTCGCTGGCATTATTGCTCGACTATGATGCGGACAAGCAGGCAGGACGCGCGCGCGATGATCTGGGCGAGGTCTGGGCTCAGGAATCAACGCCATACCCACTGGATGAGGGCGGCTGGCTGTTTGGAGAAGTTGAGGACCTACAGGGGCGATTCAACCTGAATGCACTGGCTGGGGAGGTCCGTAGTGAAACAGGGGAGCCGCGATATTCGGCTGCTCAGAGCCAGTTTATCCGGCTGCTGCAAACACTGGAGCAACCTGCACTCAGTCAGCCCGAGGCTGTCGCAGTGACGGAGGCGGTGGCAGATTGGCTGGACAGAGACAGCAACCCTTCACTAAATGGAGCGGAAGACGATTTCTACTCGGGCCAGACACCATCCTACCGCGCCGCTAACCAGCCAATGAGTAGCGTCAGTGAATTGCGCGCCATTGCCAATGTCACCCCCGAACTCTATCGCGCTCTATTGCCGCTGGTTACGGTGTGGCCACGATCAAGCAAGCCCATCAATATCCACACTGCCAGTCTGCCGGTGCTGCGCTCCATCAACGGCGATGACGAGCTGCTGCCGCTGTCCCTCGCCGATGGTGAGGCGTTGATTGAGCGGCGCAATGCCGAGGGTTTTGTGGATAAGGATGATTTTCTGGCGCAGCCCGTATTTGCAGATAAGCCGTTAGACAAGGTCAGCACGCAATTGGGGGAGTCCTCGAGTTACTTCCTGCTCAGTGCTCTGGTAGAGATTGCCGATCGAGAGGTGCGCTTGTACAGTGTGTTGGAACGACAACAGCGACAGGTGAACAGCCTGGTGCGCGCGAGCGGCAGTCTATGATGGGCACACTGCTATGAACCCCTTGCAATAGGAACACTATGTCGGGAACACAGAACAGCCTGATTATTCGCCTATTACACGATCGGCCGATGCTGCTTGTGCCGGGCGAGGCAGAGCTGCGCGATCTCGATGAGGTTGCAAACCGCGATTGGTTAATTAGTGCGGTTGAAGCAGGGAGAGCTGAGGTCTTGTTTGCTGCGCCAGCCACCAACGTGCGTATCCAGCAATTGACAGTATCTGCTGCGGAACGCAAGCATCTGGCCAAATCATTACCTTTTCTGCTTGAGGAGCAGCTGGCAGATGATGTTGAGAGTCTGCACTTTGCCATGTCACCGATGGACAAGCTGAACTACGCCGTTGCAGTGTGCAAACAATCTGATATGGAGCATTGGCAGTCTGTCCTGGCAGATCTTCCTGCCGCGCAGCGCTGGTTGGCAGAGCCGCTGCTGCTGCCCTTGCAGGAGGGAGAGTGGTCAATTGTTGTGGAGGACGATCTGGCGTTGGTGCGCTTTGACACGTGCGAGGGTGCCGGCATTGAAGCGTCGCTCCTGCCGGCTCTGCTGGAGTCGGCATTGGCTACTATGAATGCACCACGCTCGGTAGTGGTGTATGGGTTTGATCAGGCAGCCGATACCGAGCTGTTACCTGTACCGCTAAGATCATTAGTACAGTGGCGACGCGGCGGAATGGCGGCGGCCATGATGATTTCCGATACGGCCCTTGCACAACCTAATCTACTGCAGGGCGACTACGCCCCGAGGTTACCCCTGGCGCGCTGGTGGCTTGACTGGCGCGCTGTCGCTGCTGCGCTGGCCGGTGTTTTTCTTTTGCAGCTGGTGGCTACATTTGCGGACTACCGGTCTTTGAAGAATGAAAACCTGGCGCTTCGGTCGGCGGTAGAGCAAAGCTATCGCAATGCTTATCCCCGTGGCGCAATGGTGGATCCGGAAAAGCAGCTGCGCAGGCAGTTGGCAACATTGCGCGGCGGGCCGCAGAGCAGCGGTTTTATGGTGTTAATGGAGAAGGTGGGCGCCGTGATTCATGCGCAGTCGGGTACGTCTATTGCCAGTATTAATTACAACGAAAGCGGTGGCGATATGCGACTGAATATTGTTGCAGAGGATTTCGAAGCCGTGGAAAAGATACGAGCCGGTATCAATGCTGTCGGACTTGAGGCAGTTATGGAAAGTTCCAGCGCGCAGGCCGATGGTGTACGCGCTCGTCTGCGCATCGAGGCCGATTCATGAACAAGTGGTTGCTGCGCTTCAATACCCGCGAACAACTCAGCCTGTTGATCATGAGTGCCGCGGTAGTGCTGTATGTGCTCTTCGCCTGGGTATGGTCACCGCTGGACTCAGCGCGCGATGACATGGCCCTGCGCAATCAATCCACGGTGGAGTTGCTGCAGCGCGTTGACGCGATGGTGTCTGAAGTGCAGGCACTCAAAGCTGCTGGCGGCGGCAACACCCGCCAGCGCAACCTCACGTCTTTGATCAATCAGACAACCCGTTCTCAGAACCTGTCAGTGACACGGCTGCAACCCAATAGCCGTGGTGATATTCAGGTACGCATGGAAGGTGCGCCATTTGATGATGTTATGAAGTGGCTTCATGCAATAGAGCTGCGCGAAAGGTTGGTTATACAGGAACTATCGCTTACCAAAGCTGGTGGTAGTGGCCTCATCAACCTGACTGTTCGACTTTCTCAGGCCAGCTGACGCAATGAGCTTCAGTGTGCGCTGGCTGGCGCTGGCGTTTCTAATGTTGGTGGTTTTCACAGCACTAGCGGCAGCGCCCGCGCGCGTGCTGAACCACTTTTTGCCCGCCTCCAGTATTGTTCTGCAAGGCGTGTCTGGCACAGTCTGGCGCGGACAGGCCGCGGGTTGTCTCATCCGTATGCCGGGTGGTTTTTTACAGTTGGGGCAAACCCATTGGGCGGTAAACCCACTGTCTCTATTGTTGTTTGCTCCACGTGTGTCGGTAGACAGCCAGTGGGGTGAGCAGCGGTTGCGCGCCGACCTTACGTACCGGGGGGTCGATCACCTCGATGTATCGGACGTAGAGGCTCGCATCAACGCGCGCTTGCTGCAGGCCTTACTGCCTGTCTCGCTTGACGGAACGCTGGTACTCAACATGGAGAGTGCCGAGATCCAGCAGGGCGTGCCGCTATCGGTAGTTGGGCGATTGGTGTGGGAGGATGCCACATGGCTTTCTCCGCAGGGCGCTATAAACCTGGGTAGCTACGCGGTCGACTCGAGGCAAGTCGATCGTGAACTACAGGCGACGATCCTCACTATCACAGGGCCGTTGCAGGCCGACGGCTTGATAAAGCTGAGCCATAAAGATGAGATCGCAAGCTACGAGCTGTCGCTCGAACTCGGCAGCGAGGGTGTCATGAATCCGCAACTGCAGGAGGCACTGTCTTTGATGGCGTCTCCGACCGATAGCGGTTATCGGCTGGTGTTGCAGGGGGAGCTTCAGTCTGCTCGCTAATTCAAGCTGAAGCTCATCGGGTATTTGTGTAGAATTGTGCCCATAACGACAATAACTGCGACATTTTCGATAACTGGAGTGTAAATCATGGCAGCAGCCGGCGGCGCGAACGCGCACTGGTCTTCGCGCTTCGCTTTCTTGATGGCGTCTGTAGGTTTCGCCGTCGGCCTGGGCAACATCTGGCGATTCCCGTATGTTACAGGCGAAAATGGCGGCGCCGCCTTTGTCATTATCTACCTGGCCTGCGCCTTTGGTATCGGTGTGCCGATCCTTATGGCCGAACTGATGATTGGCCGACGCGGTCAGGCCAGTCCGCCCATTGCCATGGCAAACGTCGCGGCCCAGTCTGGCAAGTCCACGCAGTGGAAGTGGGTTGGGGGAATGGGCCTGCTAGCTGCCTACACCATTGAGATAGTCTACGCCGTCGTGGTTGGCTGGGTATTGTGGTATCTGTTCAAGGCGATCACCACCGGTTTCGTTGGCGTCGATGCTGTCAGTGCCAGTGCAGATTTTTCCGCCGTGCTGTCAGACAATATCGGTATGCTGTTCTGGACCCTTATGGGTCTGGCCATTACTGGCCTGATTATCTACTCAGGCTTGAAAGACGGCATCGAGCGCGCCGTGAGCGTCATGATGCCGCTGATGTTTGTGCTGCTACTGGGGCTGGCAGGCTACAACGCCGTTGCTGGCGGTTTCACTGAGGCAGTGACCTGGTTGTTCACGCCCGACTTCAGCAAGGTTGGGCCCAATACAGTGCTGGCCGCGATCGGACAGGCGTTTTTCTCTATTGGTGTGGCGATGGGCGGAATGATGACCTACGGTTCTTACCTGCCACGGTCAATATCAATCACGCAGAGCGTGTTGATCATTGTTATCGCAGACACTTTTGTCGCGCTGCTCGCGGGCTTGGTTATATTCCCCGCGGTATTCAAATACGGTCTGGATCCTGCGGCCGGTGCCGGCCTGATTTTCCAGACCTTACCCGTGGCGTTCGCTCAGATGCCTGGTGGGTGGGCCTTCAGCGTGCTGTTCTTCGTCATGCTGTCGGTTGCCGGTATAACGTCCATGGTTGGATTGGTTGAATGTGTCAATGCCTGGATCGAAGAGCGCTTTGATATACCGCGTCACAAGAGCGCCTTACTGGTAGTGGGCTCAGTCGCTGTATTTAGTATTCTCAGCATTCTGTCCTACAACGTGTTCAGTGAGTTTAGTTTTGGCGGTCGTAACTTTAATGACACGATGGACTACTTCTCCAATCAGGTATTGCTACCTGTGGGTGGAATGCTGATTGCCATTTTTGCCGGCTGGATTATACGTAAGGAATACAGCCGTGATGAGCTCACGACACTCAATGCACTGGGCTTTCAGGTATGGCACTTCCTGATTCGATTTGTAGTCCCGCCCGCGCTGCTGATTATTTTTGTCAGGGGCATTAGCGAGTAGTCGCTGCCCCATTACCAGTTTGTAGGTTAACCAGTATGCCTGTCCTGTGGCAGGTGGTGTAACAATCATAGGACCCCACCCATGCTAGCAACCGTTAATGATTTTATCTGGGGCCAGGTGCTCATAGTGGCGTTGGTGGGAGTGGGTCTGCTCTTTACTGTTTCCTCCCGGTTTGTTCAGTTTCGTTATTTTGGCCGTATGTTTTCGGTATTGCGTACAGCGCTGCATCATGATCCGGGTCACGTCAGTTCTTTCCAGGCATTGGTGGTCAGTGTTGCGGGTAGGGTTGGTGGCGGCAATATCGCTGGCGTTGCTGTGGCGATTACGCTCGGTGGTCCAGGCGCGGTATTCTGGATGTGGATGATTGGCCTTATGGGTATGGCCACCAGCTTCTTCGAATGCTCATTGGCTCAGCTGTACAAGCGCTATGAGCCTGATGGAACCTATCGCGGAGGCCCGGCTTATTATCTGACGCACGGCATTAAGCAGCGCTGGCTTGCCGTTGTGTACTCTATCTTGCTGTTGATTACCTTTGGCTTTGGTTTCAATGCGGTTCAATCATATGTAGTAGCCACATCACTCGACTCATCTTTCGGCATTCCGCCCTGGTTGTAAGGTAGCGTCATTGCCGTGTTACTAGGCTTGACCATTTTTGGCGGTATCAAGCGCATCGCCCGGGTCGCAGAAATCATTGTTCCGGTTATGGCGGTGAGCTACTTTCTGGCTGCGGTTGCTGTCATTGGTATGAATATCACTGAAGTTCCTGCCACCTTGCTTTACATTGTAAAGAGCGCGTTTGGCCTGGAGTCGGCGATAGGTGGCGGTATCGGTGTGGCCGTGATGCAGGGCGTGAAACGCGGGCTGTTCAGCAATGAAGCGGGTCTTGGCAGTGCGCCGAATGTGGCAGCGGTTGCGCATGTGCCGCATCCGGCCAACCAGGGCATCGTGCAGGCGTTCAGTGTATTCATCGATACGCTGGTGATGTGTACCTGTACGGCGTTAATTATACTGCTATCGGATCTCTATCAACCTGGTGTTGAAGGCGTAGCTGGTGTCGCGTTGACCCAGAATGCCTTGGCACAACACTTCGGCAGTTGGGGTGGGCAGTTCGTCAGTATTGCGTTGGCATTGTTTGCCTTCAGCTCCATCATGTACAACTACTATCTTGGTGAAAACAGCCTCAACTTTTTTAGCGAAGAGAACACGACGCTGTTCAACGTGTTTCGCGTTCTTGTGATTGGCTTGATTTTGTGGGGCTCAATGCAGGATCTGGGCACAGTGTTTGGCTTTGCCGACCTCACGATGGGGTTGCTGGGCCTGGTGAACCTACTGGGACTGGTCTGGATGTATAAGTTGGGTATGCGGGTGCTGCGTGACTACGACAGTCAACTGGCTGCCGGCAAGGTGCCCAAGTTGCGGGTAGAAGATTACAGCGACCTGGATATCGACCCGCGCTCCTGGCAGGACTAGCAGCTCAGTCTTGCCCCTTGAGTACTAGAGTACGGGCGACATCAACCGCGCAGCGCCCATGGCCAGGGGAAACCAGAATGGTTTGTTGTCTATGTCGCTTTGGGTAACCAGATGAGAGCGACTGAAGTCATTGGCCAGCATAGTTTCGATTGACGCAGAGAACACTTCATTGTGTATCAACAGAGTAATTTCGAAGTTCAGTCGGAATGACCGGTTGTCAAAATTTGCGGTTCCCACGCCCGCCAGTTCATCATCCATCAGAAAGACTTTCTGGTGCATGAATCCTCCCTGATAACGGTATACCTTGACGCCTGCGGGCAGTAATTCACGAGTGAACGACCAGTTTGCCATGCCGACCACCATACCGTCTGGCTCGTCTGGAATCATTACTCTTACATCCACTCCGCGCAGCGCGGCGAGCTGCAGCGCTGCCACGATGCCTCGATCCGGCACAAAGTAGGGGCTGGCAATCCAGATTCGCCGGCGCGAATAGGCAATCACCTGATGGTACATCAGGCCGGCTTCTTCAAACTCACTTGCCGGATCCGATGGAAATACCAGGACGTTGCAGGAACCCTTTGCTTCTCCGGTAAGATCCCAGTTGATGTCGAGCGCCGTGCGGGTAGCCCACCGCCAATCGGTCGAAAATGATAGCTCAGCGCCTAGTACTGACGGCCCTTCCAGCTTCACATGCGTATCACGCCAATGGCCGATACGTTTATTTTTGCCCAGGTATTCATCTCCAACGTTGTGGCCGCCTATCCAGGCAGCTTTGCCATCAACAACGACAATCTTGCGATGGTTGCGAAAGTTGAGCTGGAACCGGTTTCTTCGCCCCTGAGTAGTATTGAATGCTGCTACATGAACGCCGGTCATCTGTAGCTGCTTGTACAACTGACTCTTGGGAAAAGCTCTGCTGCCGATTTCGTCATAGATGAAATAGACTTTTACCCCTGCACGCGCTTTGTCGCAGAGGATTCGACAAAGCTGCGCCCCCAGTTCGTCATCGCGAATGATATAGAACTCGAACAGGATGTAGTGCTGCGCGGCGCGCAACCCTGCCTCTATACTTGCAAAAGTAGCCTCTCCATTAATGAGTAGCTCGGCGCTGTTATTGGAGGTGGCGGGAAGGCGCGCCAGTTTAAACAGACTTTTGTAGAGTGGCAGGTTGTCTGAGCGCGGAATGATATGCTCCTGAACATTGCCTTGGGTATTCTCCAGCAGCTCGGCGGTTTCAGCCTCTATCTCTTCTTTCTGCTCCAGGTAACCATCGAATTTACTTCTGCCTAATATCAGGTAAAGCGGCACTGCAAGGTAGGGGAATGTCAGCAGGGAGATAACCCAGGCAATCGTGCCCTGGGCGGTGCGTACGTTGATGATTGACTCGATGGCTGAGACTATCGCGATGATATAGATGACGATGATCGCGACCGCGATAAATTCCGAGTATAGGCTAAGGTCCATAGCGACGCCGGGTCAGCCTTTCTGGTAGAGCGCTACAGCGGCTCCAGCGGGATCCGCAATAATGCAGTAGCGATCGCTGCCCATGCTGTGTGGTCCACTGATGGTCTTGCCACCGCGAGCTTTGCTTTGCGCGAGACTCTCGTCAAGGTCAGCAACCGTGATATACATGAGCCACTGTGGTGGCAGTTTGGCATTACTGCCTTTTGCGTGGCATATACCGGCAATCGTGTCCCCGTTTGCTGTGACCATCGCGTAGTCATCGTAGTCGCCCATTGAGATCGGCGAGTGAGTCCAACCTACAACGGATTGATAGAAATCGCGCACGGAAGTTGCATCCTCTACGGTGAGGTCCCGCCATTCGATCGTGCCGCTCGACTCCGTCGTCATAGCATTACTCCCATTGCGCTATTAATGTGATGTACGGTTGTCTAAAACACTAGTCATTCAGGTCAAGTGTAGTCGGGACCGAGTCAATTTGCCTGCACAGATTACGTGCACAGAAAATCCGAAACTGCGCAGGACACATTACCGCAGAGCAGTTGAGACTGGTTCTCTTTCTGTTTGGCCAGCATTGGCATCAGGAATGAATTGAATCACGGCAAACATTGCCAGCAGTAGTCCAAAGACGATCCAGATCCAGGTTTTACGCGACATCCACTGCTCCTTCTCGACCTATTGAGATTCAGTCACCGTAACACGAAAAGTCTTGTTTTCGTCTCCACGACGCGCCCGTATCTCGATGGTGTCGCCTACATCGTGAGCTTCAAGCTCGCTGAAATAGTCATCGTTGCTGCGTAGGGGGTTGTCGTTGATATGGGTGAGTATGTCTCCAAGCATAATATCACCGCGCGAGTTTCGGTACGCGCCCTTGATGCCCGCGTCGTCGGCGGGTAGTCCGGGATAAACGCGTACTACCGGCAGACCCTGTATGCGATAGCGCCGAATCCAGCGATCACTCGCCAGTTCCAGGCCAATAATAGGCCGGAGAATGCGGCCATAACTGATTAGCTGTGGCACCACGTCTTTCACGGTGTTTACCGGTATTGCGAAGCCGATACCCGCGCTCGCCCCACTGGGGCTGTAAATTGCAGTGTTAACTCCAACCAGTTGCCCCAGAGAGTTGAGAAGTGGTCCACCGGAGTTGCCCGGATTGATGGCCGCGTCGGTCTGAATAACACCGCGTATTCGGCGATTGCTGGGAGCCTGGATTTCCCGGCCCAGCGCGCTCACCACACCTGTTGTCAGTGTAGTATCCAGCCCGAAAGGGTTACCGATTGCCAACACCTTGCGGCCTACTGAAAGTTCGGAGGAGTCACCCAGTGGCAAGGTTGCCAGGTCTTTTGGAGGCTCGATCAGACGCAGCACCGCCAGATCTTTTTCTGGCGCGATGCCAACGACCTCTGCGTCGTATTCGGATCGATCCTGCAGTGTCACGGTGAGTCGCTGTGCACCGGCAATGACATGAAAATTGGTCACGACCAGACCACTGCGATCCCATACGAAGCCAGTGCCGGCTCCTCTGGGTATTTCCTGAATGTTGAGTGAGAACAGGTCCCGTCGCAGTGCCTTGTTGGTCACATAGACCACTGCCGGGCTCGCTTTACTGAATCTTTCGGTGGTGTTGGCTTCTTCCTCAGTCGCAAACGAGAGGTAATCGACCTCCTGCGCCTGAGCTGCGAATGTATACAGGCTACCTAGCAATAACAGGAGGGTACTCGTGAATGCGCCGAACTGTTTAACCACGCTCTACAGGCCCATTACTGACCAAATTGAGCCTTGAAAGCGCGGATGCGCTTAGCGTTCGCACCCAGATCGCTCACGCCCACACGCGACACCGACCGTAGGTCGATGATGGATGAGTCTCCCTCACGGCTGATGCGAATGACGATATCATCTTTGAAACCCATGATGGCTGTGGTGTCTACGGCTTCCAATGTGCCTGCCTGTTCGTCCTGCGCGATAATCTCCCACCCCAGAGCCTCTGCTGCCGCCACGGACTGCGCAAACGCTTCCGTTTTGGCGATGTCGGCAATAACTGGTGAGATATCCGGGTAAGCTGCTTTCTGCTGGGCGATCGTATCGGGCTTTATATCCAGCGGGTTAGAGTCACTACCGCGCGCTGCAACTGCAGCAACGAATTCCGGTGGATTAATGGTGTCGGTGGTAATGTCGTGGATTGGCGGGATGTCGCCACGACCAGCCAGCAGCGAGAACATCAGTACGGTGCCGGGTACAACCAGCAGTGCGCGCTTCAAAATACCGCCGCGCGCAGATTTGAGGGCAGGCAGAACCAACATCAGCAGCGCGACCAGAAGCAGCAGCGCAGCCCCCGCACAGGCAATAGCGTAGAGCAGCAAGCCCTGTTGCCACGCGCCTGAGCGCACGGTCAACACGGATACCGGGAGAACCAATAACAGGGTCAATCCCAGATAGCCCAGCCAGTTTACTGTACGTGGTGTGCTGTTAGTTGAGCTCATTGCTGCATCCTTGAGTGTTAGTTCATTTGTCGGAGAATACTACTCATCGACTACTGGCGCGAGAGGTTGAGCCGCTACCGGGTTGTCTTTAGCGCTGCAATACGATCTTCCAGGGGCGGATGCGAACGAAACAAGCCGCCAAAACCCTGCTTTAATTGCTCGCTTATGCCAAATGCAGTTAACTCACCCGGCAGGTCTTGCGGTAAGCCCTGCTCCTGCCGCAGCCGCTGCAGAGCATTGATCATGTGTGTGTTGGTGGTGAGATCAGCGCCAGCTCTGTCAGCGCGGTATTCACGCCAGCGCGAGAACCAGAAGACAATCATGCTGGCAAGGAAGCCCAGGAACAGCTCGGTCACGATTGTGACCACGTAGTAGCCTATGCCATAACCGCGCTCAGTTTTGAATACGACTCTGTCCACCGTATGCCCGATAATGCGCGCCAGGAACATCACGAACGTGTTGACGACACCCTGGATCAAACTGAGGGTGATCATGTCGCCATTGGCGACGTGGCCAATTTCATGTGCCAGTACCGCGCGCACCTCATCTCGTGGAAAACGTTGCAGCAGACCGGCACTGACCGCTACCAGTGCATCGTTGCGATTCCAGCCGGTTGCAAATGCATTGGAGGCCTCCGAAGGAAAAACGCCGACGTCCGGCATGCCTATGCCAGCCTGCTTGGCAAGCTGGGATACCGTATCGATCAGCCATTGCTCATCGCTATTGCGCGGTTGCTCGATGACCTGGGTGCCCGTACTGCGCTTGGCCATCCACTTGGACAGCAGCAGGGAAATGAGAGAGCCGCCAAACCCGAACAGAGCGCAGAACACCAACAAGGCGCTCAGGTTCAGGTCTACGCCGTTTTGAGCCAGGATGCCCTGAAACCCCAGCAGGTTGAACACAACACTCACCAAGACCAACACGGCCATATTGGTCGCCAGAAACAGCAGTATTCTCATTCCCACTCGTCCATTCGTTTAGTTGTCGCCCAATCACCAGTCCAGAGCCGGCACAGTGATGCCAGTGTGTCTTGCGAATTTTGCTACTGCGTGTAGAGATGGGTTCACCGGCGTGAATTTCAAGTCGTTGTCCAGACAACACGCCAGGGAAGATACTGTTCCGGCGCCAGGTCTAAGCTGTCCCTGCGGTATCAGTGTCGATGGCAGTAGATGATGCGTCGTCGCTGCTTTGCAGATCATGCGCGGGCGACTCCTCAATCTGGGGCAGGGGAGTGTCGCTGACGCTTACCACAGGCTCTCCGCGCTGACTCAAGGGCACTTCAATCACCTGTCCGCGAAGTGTCATGTCCTTGGTACTCAGTTCCACCAGTGTGTTCACTGCCTCATCCTGATGGCGTGCGCGCAGAATGGTGCGCGGATCCTTGCCGTCGACCCATTGTTTGCTCTTGCCCCAGAAGTGTCCAAGTTGGTTGGTGATTACGAAAACGTCTGGCATGGTGCTGCAACATCCTGCTTGAGTTGATGATGAATAATCAAGTGCGCGAGTTTAAGCATTTCCAACGGTGTACGCTATACGCTTCCCGTTGTTTTTGATGACTAAGCGTGGTGCATTGCGGCAATGCCGCATCAGCCCAGCAGCAAGTCCTTGGCCTGGTTAACCTTGGCCGCGAGATAGTCGTTGCCACCTCGATCGGGGTGCAGTTTCTGCATAAGCTTGCGATGCGATGCAACGATTTCCTCATCGCTCGCGTCTTCTTCAAGTCCAAGAGTGGCGAGTGCTTCCTGTCGACTCATGCCAGAGGCAGAGCTGGCCGGAGGCGGTTCGCCGGTATCAAAGTCGGTCGCGCCCGGAAACCGCTGTTGCAGATAACTCTCAAGTAGTTGAACCGAATCTGCGTCCTCACTCATACAATACTGCATGAATTGTTGCAGCTGCTCGCGGCTGAGTTCGTCCAGTCGCCAGTCACGCAAAGGCCCCCTCAGGACCTCGCCTGCCAGTTTGCCAGAATCATGATCCAGGGTCATACGCAGCAGTTCTGTGGTGACAGTTGATGTCTGGCCTGCTGCAGCGCCGCGGCTTTTACCCAGGGCGCTGGAGAGCATAGGGAACAGGCGTATCAGAGTAGGCAATAATGTTCGTGCAGCTACCAACAGACCAGTAAGCGCAGCGCCTATCCAGTGCATCTTGCCGGCCAGAGTAAGGACAATAACGGCAAGAACAGACAGGCCCACACCAAGCTTGATAAATTCTGCCCGTCGTTTGTGGGGGGGCATTGATTGCGCACGCCGATAGAGGATATAGACCACGGCGAGTACGGCGAGAAGTAATAGGAGTCTGGGCAAGGTGCGTTCTCAGAGGTCGAGTTGTTTGAGCAGCAGTTTAGCACCCTCACTGCTGTCGCTGGCTAGTGCCTTACGCCCGCCAACGGCGTAGTTGGCCACGGCACTTAACAGCGATGCCAGATAGCTCGCGCTGTTGTGATCAAAGCGAGCGAAAGCGCCGCGGCTGAGTTTCGCCATATGAGAGAAGATTTGTGTGACGTTAGGGTCGCTGCCCTCCTGGAAGAGGAACAACGGAAGTCCCATCAAGCCACTCTGGCCGGCCAGATCACAGAGGGTATCGGCGTTCTCCTCGATAGCGTCACCAATGAATACCAGCGCTCTTAAACGCATATCTGCATGTTCGGCCAGCGCATGGCGTAATAACCGAACTATCTGGGTATGACCACCTTCACAGGTCACGCTGGACATCTCCTGCGCAACTTTTAGGGAATCACCTAACCAGTGGGAGGCATAAAAATCATGAAAGCCGCGGTAGTAACACAGCTGAACCCGAAGGCTTGCGACACGATTGGTAGCCGAAAACATGTCAGCCTGGAGGCGACAGGCAGAATTCCAGGTAGGTTGGCGGCTGGCGGTAGCGTCTACCGCAAAAATCAGCCGAGGTTGCTTGCCGACGTATTCAGTGATGTCCTTTTTCTGCTTGAGAAAGCGCTCAATATCTTTCGACGAAGAACGGAGTGCCGGAGTTTTGGACATGGCGTGATAAAGAAGGCTGCGCCTAAGCGAGTTTTCCCAGCTCAGTCAGTTCTTCCAGGTAGTGACGGCGTTGCTGCAGCTCTTGTATGGCTGCCTGCAGGTCCGACTCGGCGAGTGTACGGCTGGTGTCCTCGTTGATAATTTCCCAGAGTTTACGGCTGCATAGTGCCTGGGGGTCGAAGTTGGTGTGTGTTTGTGTCATTGGTCTTTGGTACCCGGTGTCTGTAGTTTCGGTGCTTAAAGTCAGGCGTAATGGCAGTACCTCACTGGTATCGCCAATCTTCGCTCTTAAGCGTTGTCGCTAGTGATTCCCTGGTGTCATGGCAATGGAGCAGAGGTCACTAGATCGTCTAGTTGATGCGGCTTCGCTGTGCACTATTTGCGCTGTACCGGCCCTGGTTCAAGTCCGCAACAGTGTGGAGCTTATAGAGAGGCAGTTACAGTTTGATGACAACGTTCGCATCGAGGCGCACGCATTGTTTGGTGCGCAGCGACAGCTTACACCTGTCATGCGGTGTAAGGGAAGGGCGCTTGGCCATCAAATAGGGGTCCCTCCAGTACAGGGCGACCGTCTGCCTGCCATAAATCCAGGGTAAAACGTGCGGTGTAGTCGATGGATGGGGCTGTGGTGAAAGGTTTTGTCAGATCACTCATCGCTACTAGAGAAACCTCCAAAGTTTTGTCGGTGAAGCGCGCCAGCCCATAGCCGTTGGCTGTGGTATCCACGAAAGCCAGGCCTGGATTGGCACGGTTGGGGCCTATCCAGTCGGCAAGGGTCATTACGCCGGTGCGATCAACCGCCGTCGACGCCAGCACACCCTGCTGCAGTGTCATATTCCACATGGGAAACGTTTCCCCGTCCAAATCCGCCGACACCAGCGAAAAGAATTCGGGACTGCTCTTTTTAGCCTGATGGTACACATTGCTAAACAGCGGTGAAGAGCTGATGCCTGCAACAGTAAAATCAACTGTGCGGGGGATCGAGTCGGGCTCGCTGGCTGAGCGACTGACGGTGGCGGCTCCATGCGTGTGATGATCGCCGGAGAGCGAAACCAGGCCGGTAATGTTGAGATCGCCTACGGCGTCCATGAGCAAGCTGACTTCGTGCGGGAAGCCTGCCCAGGGGTCGATATTGAACACGCTGTCCTGATAGTCAGAAAATGGTATCGAAGACATGTCAATACGCAGTGGCAGTAGCGGCAGCGAGTTGCCCCAAAGCTTCCAGTTGGCCTGGGAGGATTCCAGCGTTTGCACAAACCAGTCTCGTTGCGTTTTACCCAGGCAGCTGCCAGGTTCCCGTTCGCGAGCGAAGTTGGGTGTTGTGCCGTCACCGTAGGGTAGGAACTCCGGCGGGTTGCCGTCGTTGAACGTGCGCCCGGCGTCTGCCATTTCCACTAACGTGACCGTATTCATGGGCAGGTCGATGGTTTCTGCGAAGTGTTTGGGTATACACGGCGCTGATCGATAGCTGCGGTTGTCGGTCAAAATCAGGTCCAGATACTGGCCCCAGTGCAGGCGGCGATAGATAGAGAGGCTCTCCAGCGCCTGTTGATTTGCTGCGGTGTCCTGCGTCGCCAGGGCTGTAGCTTCAAAGCCATGCGCTTGAGTATCGGGTATTTCATCCAGTACGGCCGGCATGAACTCAAACCACGCTTGATTGGAGTCCAGCTTGCGCTGCGCCTCCAGTTTTGGTTCGTCCCCATAGGTGCTGTAGCTCTGGAAATTATCGTCCGAGAATTCGTGATCGTCCCAGGTGCATACGAATGGCCAGCGAGCCCTGGCGGCTTGTAAATGAGGATCTGACAGGTAGATTTTGTATAAATGACGATAGTCCGCAAGGGAGATTGCGTGTCGATTGATCTCGTTGCGCGCGCCATCGGGGAAATCGGGTACGTAGCGGGACTGGGGTGTGCCGTCCTGTCGTTTGTGCCAGCTACGCTCGTAGATGAAGTCGCCCAGGTGCAGAACAAAATCGATCTGCTTGTCACCCTCTGTCTCGATATCGTCGGCGATCATTCTCGCCCAGGAACCGTAGTACCCCTGCTCAAAGCTTTGGCAGCTGACGAAGGCCAGATTGACGTCTGCCGCAGCATCCCGTGCCGGCGCTGTTTGAGTGCGGCCTGTTCTGGATGCAGCGCCCTGGCCTCCCAGGAATCGATAGTACAGTGTCGTGCCTGAGCGCAGGCCATCGACGAACGCGCGCACTGTGTAGTCTGTTTCTGCCGTCGTCGCCAGCAGCTTCTGCGCCACAATACGCTCAAAACTCTCATTCTCGCTAAGTTGTAGTAGCAGTGGCACGGGCGTGTTGGTCACCTCAGTGCCGGGTAGGGGCTCGGCCCGAGTCCACAACATGATGCTGTCCGCACGAGGGTCACCTGAGGCGACACCCTGGGGAAAGTGTACCGAGGGAGCGTCATCGGGCAGTGTCAGATTGGCCGCCCGCAGAGGCAGCGCGTGGACCATAAATGTGCTGGCAGACAGTGCGGTTAGCAGCTCTCGGCGCGTTAATGCCATGGTGTGACCCTCTGCCCGTTGCAGTGTGTAGGGAGCGTGAGGTTTTACTGTAGCCCAGTCACTAATCGAAAGGGAATATGGTTATGCGCAATGGCTGTTTTATCTGGCGCTGATCTGTGGCTATACTTCGCCCATGAGCTTATTCGAATTACGCAAGAAGCATGCGATGCCTGGCCCCGATGAGGCCCTTCCGGGGCGCGAAGACGCGATGCCGGTGCCAGAGCACCATTATGTTAATGGACAACCGCTGGTAGGGCCGTTCCCTGCCCATCTTGAGCAGGCCGTCTTCGGGATGGGGTGTTTCTGGGGTGTTGAACGCATTTTTTGGCAACTCGACGGCGTTTACACCACTGCGGTGGGTTATGCGGGGGGGCTTACTCCCAATCCCACTTACGAGGAAGTCTGCTCCGGTATGACAGGCCACAATGAAGTTGTGCTGGTGGTTTTTGACCCCGGTGTGATCAGTTACGCCAGCCTGCTGCAGACCTTCTGGGAAGGGCATAACCCCACTCAGGGAATGCGTCAGGGCAATGATCTGGGTACACAATACCGGTCAGGCATCTATACCTTTGATGATGAGCAGGCCAAGCTTGCACAAGCCAGTGGTGAGAACTTTCAGGATTCGCTGGACGCAGCAGGTTTTGGTGATATCACGACGGAGATTCTGCCGGCCCCGACGTTTTACTATGCTGAGGAATACCATCAGCAGTATCTGGCCAAAAACCCCAATGGCTACTGCGGACTCGGTGGAACGGGCGTGTCCTGCCCAATCGGGCTCACCGTCTGATCTCGTCGTTTTGTCTTACTGACAGATAGTGCAAGCGCCGCGAAAGATTATTCATGTTGATGCGGATTCCTTTTATGCCTCGGTAGAGATGCGTGAAGACCCCGCCCTGGCGAATCTGCCGATTGCCGTGGGTGGTCGCTCCGAACGCCGTGGCGTTATCTCAACAGCAAACTACCTGGCGCGCGAATTTGGCGTACATTCGGCCATGGCCTCAGCACGCGCGAAGGCATTGTGCCCGCAGTTGGTCATTCTCCCTCCGCGATTCGAACTGTACCGCGCTGTCTCTGCCCAGTTTCATGACATTTTCCGCGATTACACCGACCTGGTTGAACCTCTATCGCTGGATGAAGCGTTTCTCGATGTGACGCAATCCAGCCATTGCGGCGGCAGCGCGACTCTGATCGCCCGCGAGATTCGCCAGCGGGTGCGGGAGACTCTGAATCTGACGGTGTCGGCAGGCATAGCCCCCAACAAGTTTTTGGCCAAGGTGGCAAGCGACTGGGACAAGCCCGATGGTCAGTACACCATTGCACCTGACCACGTTGCAGAGTTTGTGATCGCGCTTCCTGTAAGCAAGATTAATGGAGTGGGGAAAGTGATGACAAGCAAGCTGGCGCAGCTGGGTGTGCAGACTTGTGGGGACTTACAGAACATTCCGCTGGAGCAATTGGTTCTCCGGTTTGGCAAGTATGGCAAGCGACTGTCTGAGGTATCCCACGGGATCGACAATCGGCCAGTGGTAGCATCGCGTACGCGCAAGTCAATCAGTGTGGAGCGTACGTTCTCTCAGGACATTGAAGATATCTCGGGAATACAGCAAGCCTTTCCCGATTTGCTGGCGGAGCTTGATCGCCGTTTCAGCAAAATCTCTCAGAAGTACCTGCCAACCAAACG
>CALINF010000259.1 GCA_938045215.1 uncultured Halieaceae bacterium
TGGCCGAGTATCAGGCTCCACGAGATGTCCCCGAAGAGGCGGCCGCGCGGCGATTGCAGGAAGTGATGCAGGCAATACCTGTAGCACTGGATGTGGCGGCTTCCGCCATCGTACTCAAGCAGCGCAAGCGGCAGCGGGGCAGTGCCCAGTACGAGCGCCAGGGTGAGCGCGGTGAACTCATCTCGGTAAACGAAGGTCCCGCCAGACTATTGGTAAACCTGCGCGACTATCTGGATACGGGTTTGTTTCTCGATCACCGACCACTGCGCTTGCTCCTGGCCGCCGAGGCGCGCGACAAGGATTTTCTCAATCTGTTTTGCTACACGGGCAGCGCGACTGTGCATGCAGCGCTTGCGGGTGCACGCTCTACCACCAGCGTTGATCTGTCCAATACCTATCTGGGGTGGTTGCGCAAGAATCTGGCGCACAATGGCCTGGATGAGACCAAAAACCAGGTTGTGAAGGCAGATTGTCTGCAATGGCTACAGTCGGGAGAAACGCTGTTCGACCTGATAATGCTGGATCCACCGTCCTTCTCCAATAGTGCTGCCATGAGCGATACCTTCGATGTGCAGCGGGATCATGAAGCTTTGGTGTCGGGCGCGATGGCCCGGCTGCGGTCCGGTGGTGTGTTGTACTTTTCCACCAACAAGCGAGGCTTCAAGCTGGCAGATTCGGTGAAGTCACAATTTCACTGCGAGGACATCACATCGGCGACGCTGGATCCTGATTTTCAGCGCAACCAAAAGATCCATACCTGCTGGCGAATCGGTGCGAAAATCAGGTCGTAATCGAGGTCCGGGCACTATCGCTAGGGTAGCGGTGCGTCTGCCGCACATTAGGAAACCAGAGGCAAAATCTTTACTGTAAGGTTAGCGACCACAAACCTGGTCAGCCGAACTCTATCCACACAGACTCGCGTGGCGCTGTAATAGTAGTGTTTCGTGAGTCTGATGTTAACAATATGCTATGAAAATCACGTAAGTGATTGATTTTTGGTTGTTAAACATATCCTGGAAAGAACTTGAAGACAGCATTTTTCATACTCGGTAGGGTCAATAGCTGTCTTGCAAGAACTGCTTATACCCAGAGTTATCCACAGGCCACGCTGTGGATAACTCGTGAATAACAGTGCCACTACGGCTGTGGATCGGCCAGCTTGAGCATCTGCTTGCCCTGGTTTTGTCCCTTGAACAAACGCTGCAAGGTGGCGGGCACATTTTCAAAGCCTTCCTGTATATCCTCACGCCACACCAGTTCACCCGCTTCGATCCACTGCGCCAGTTGTGCGGCCGCCTCGGGAAAGCGATCCATATAGTCGATGACGATGAAACCCTGCATCCGAATACGGAATTTGACCAGATCCATCAGGTTGCTGGGACCCGCTGCAGGCTCGGTATCGTTGTAGCCTGAGATACCACCGCACAATGCGATGCGACCAAATTCCCGCATGTGGCCAATCGCGGTTTCCAGGGTGGCGCCACCCACATTGTCAAAGAAGACATCGATCCCTTCAGGGCACACTTCAGACAGGCGCGCATCAATGTTCTCTGATTTATAGTCAATGGCGTGATCGACGTGGCATGCATCCTTCAACCACTGGCACTTCTCTGGGCCACCGGCAATTCCGATAACTTTGCAGCCCTTTATACGCGCAATCTGAGCAACGAATGAGCCCGTGGCACCGGCAGCGCCACTTACCAGCACGGTTTCGCCTTGCTTGGGCTGGCCCACATCCAGTAGCCCAAAGTAGGCGGTAAAGGCGGTGGTGCCGAAAGCCGCAAGTGCTGTACCCGGTGCTGTGCCCGGTGGCAGTGGCTGCATTGGCATCACAGAACTACCACCGCCGATGCAATACTCCTGCCAGTTGGTCAGGCCCTGCACCAGTGTGCCAACGGGCATTGCCTCGTTGTGTGAGGCGATGACCTGACCAACCCCGCTGCCGCGCATAGGCGTCCCCAGTTCCACTGGTGGCAGATAGCTGGGCAGGTCCTCCACCCAGCCGCGCATGGCGGGGTCGAAACCCAGCATCAGCACCTTGATCAATACCTCGCCTTCGTCAAGATCGGGTTCTGGCATCGGTGTTTCAACCAGTTCGAAGTGTTCAGGGCCGATCATGCCAGTGGGTCTGGCCGTAAGTAGCCATTGGCGATTCATTTGCGACATGGGTTTGCGCTCCTTTGTTGTTATCAGCTTTTGATTTAGCGTCGGTTGGGTGTTGGCATTTATTCGATACTGTGGGACGTATTACAGCAGACACCCGGGAAATCCGCCACTAGCCATACAATCTGCGCGCTGGCATGACAGTTGCCCTGGTGTGTGTTCCAATTCTTCGTGACGCAAGAGGAGGCACGATGAAACGTCTGATCATCGCGTACCATAGCCAAAGCGGGGCCTGTGCGCAGTTATCCCACGCGGCGTTGCGCGGTGCGCAGCGTGAAGCAGGGATCCAGGTTGAGCGCCACCGTGCGTGGGATATTGGCGCAGCCGATTTGCGCGCTGGCGATGGACTGCTGTGTGTTACTGCTGAAAATTCCGGAGCATTGAGCGGCGGGATGAAAGACTTCCTCGACAGAGTTTTTTATCCTGCGATCAACCTGGGACTGGTGCTGCCTTATGGCGTGCTGATCAGCGCGGGCAACGATGGACGTGGCGCCCTGGCGCAATTGCAGCGCATCTTGTCTGGTGTGCCTTTCACGCCTGCCGCCGAGCCCCTGATTCTGCGCGGTGACGTGTGTGAGGAGCATCTGAGCAAGGCCCAAGAGCTGGGAGAGGGTATGGCGACCGGGTTGGTAATGGGGATCTTCTAGGGACTATTGCAGCGGCTTGCTGCCCAAATCTGCACAATTTTGAGAGAGTTAAAATGACGGACACCACAGTAGCAACCGTTCCCGATGGCTTCGAACTGATGCGCAAGGGGATGGGTTTTTCAGACAACCTGCAACCGTGGTACCGGCGTTTGCAGGGCGACGAACTGCATTTTGGGCTGGTAGTGCAGGAGCAGCACTGCAACCTGATGGGAATTTGTCATGGCGGCATGTTGATGACAATGGCAGATGTGGCCGCGGCGGCCAATCTCAATCTAGCGCGCGGTGGCAAAGGCGGCAGCCCGACAATCAATCTGTCGGTGGACTTCATCTCTGCTGGGCGCCTGGGGGACTGGGTTGAGTCGCAGATCCAGTTGGTGTCTCCCAAGCGTCGATTCGGCTTCTGTCAGGGTCTGATTGTCGGTAGTGAGGGGCCTGTCGTGCGTTTCAGCGGGTCGTTTTATTTTCCCGATCACAAGGGGATGTGGAAAAACAAACCCAGCGATGAAGGTGGTGCGCTGGCCGGACTGGCGACCACACCGAAATCCTAAGCCGGTTTGTTGCAGCTGCGATCGCTGAACTCATCCAGAGCCGCAAGGAAGGCTCGCGCAGCGCGCGACAGACTGCGGCCGCGATGGTAGGCCACGCCGAGATTGCGCTCCATCGTTACCCCCGGTACGTCTAACGTAAGCAGTGAGCTATCGAGCATGCTGGCGGGGAGAGCGGTCCAGCCCAGGCCCACCGATGCCATCATACGAATAGTTTCGAGATAGTTAGTGGCCATCGAGACATTCAGCGTGAGATTGTGTTCATCGAACAGGCGTTTAACAATCTGCCCGGTGTAGGTGTTCAGCCCGGGCAGAATCGCCGCGTGTTGCGTCAGCTCACGCAATGATGTGGTGGCGGCTTTTGCCAGCGGATGCTCGGCACATACCATGAACTTCAGTGGGTCTTTCCATAGCGGCGTTGCGATAATGTTAGCGGCGCGGGTGGGCGCGAGGGTGACGACGGCAAGTTCGGTCTCACCCTGATGGATCTGCTCAAACGCCTGCTCTGAATCCATAAACTCTATATCGACCTGCACCTCCTCAAAAGCCTGTTTGAAGTGCCCCAGGACTGGGGGGAGTCGACGCAGCCCAATGTGATGACTGGTTGCCAGTCGCAGCTGTCCAGATACGCCGCCAGCCAGGTCACGCACGCTGCGTTCGGCCGCGAGCATCTGTTGAGCCATAGAGCGAGCGTGGGGTAACAGCGCCTGCCCGGCTTCCGTCAGGCTAACGTGGCGTCCGATACGGTCAAACAACTCAGTGCCCAGATATTGCTCTAGCAAAGCGATGCGCTTGCTCACCGCAGGTTGGGTAAGGTGCAGGCGCTGGGCGGCCTCGGAGAAGGAGCGCGTTTCTGCCACCTCCAGGAATGCACGCAGTTGTTGGGTCTCCATCGAAGTATTCCAAAAGGTAATTCAATCTATAAAAATAATAAATTTGAGTTATCTATAAGTCAATTCTAAACTGTCGGCTTTTGAGGCGGAGCGCACCACAGCGGAGGGCACTATGGCCGGCAAAACACTCTATGACAAACTCTGGGACAACCACCTGGTCGAACAGCGTGATGACGGTACAGCGATCATCTACATTGATCGTCATCTGATACATGAGGTGACGTCACCGCAGGCATTCGAAGGACTGCGCCTTGCTGGGCGACAGCCCTGGCGGTTGGATGCCAATCTGGCAGTGCCGGATCACAACGTGCCGACTGAGAGCGAGGAGCGCAAGGGAGGTGTCGCAGGTATCGTCGATCCTATATCACGCTTGCAGGTACAGACGCTGGACGACAATTGTGATGCATTTAATATTGTGGAGATTCCCATCAACGATATCCGTCAGGGGATCGTGCACGTGGTGGGGCCTGAGCAGGGTGCGACTTTGCCGGGTATGACAGTAGTCTGTGGAGACTCGCATACGTCGACCCACGGCGCATTGGGAGCGTTGGCACACGGTATCGGTACATCCGAGGTAGAACATGTGCTGGCCACTCAGTGCCTGATACAGAAAAAGATGAAGAACCTGTTGATCCGTATTGACGGTACCTTGCAAGACGGCGTCAGCGCGAAAGATGTCGCCCTGGCGGTGATCGGCACAATTGGCACCGCCGGTGGTACGGGTTATGCGATTGAGTTTGGTGGTGATGTCATTCGTGCCATGTCGATGGAAGGCCGCATGACCATGTGCAATATGTCGATAGAGGCGGGCGCGCGCATGGGTATGGTGGCGGTCGATGACACGACACTGGAGTATGTGAAGGGTCGTCCCTATGCACCCACCGCGCAACAATGGGAGCAGGCTGTTGCTACGTGGCGTGAACTACACACGGATGACGATGCAGAGTTTGATCGGGTTGTTACGCTACGCGCAGAGGATATCAAGCCTCAGGTGACCTGGGGAACATCCCCCGAGATGGTGTTACCCGTAGACGGTGTGATACCGGATCCAGAAAAGATCGAAGACGCCGGGCGCGCTCAGGCAACCCGCCGGGCACTCGAATACATGGGGCTTAAACCAGGCATGGCAATTACGGACATTCGGCCTGACAGAGTGTTTATCGGGTCTTGCACGAACTCACGAATAGAGGACCTGCGCGAGGCTGCAGCGCAGATTCGCGGACGCAAGGTGGCGCAGGGTATCAAACAGGTGCTCGTGGTACCCGGCTCGGGCCAGGTCAAGGCGCAGGCCGAGGCAGAAGGCCTCGACAGGGTTTTTATTGAAGCGGGAATGGAGTGGCGCGAGCCGGGTTGCTCCATGTGTCTGGCGATGAATGCCGACAAACTGGGGCCAGGTGAACATTGTGCTTCTACCTCTAACCGCAACTTCGAGGGGCGTCAGGGCTTTGGTGGTCGCACACACCTCGTTAGTCCGGCGATGGCTGCCGCAGCGGCGATAGCTGGCCACTTTACCGATATACGTCAGTGCGCGGAGGGTCAGTCATGAAAGCGTTTACTCAACTGAAGGGCCTTGTAGCGCCGATGGACCGCGCCAACGTGGATACAGATCTCATCATTCCCAAGCAGTTTCTCAAGTCGATCAAGCGCAGCGGCTTTGGGCCTAACTTGTTCGATGAGTTGAGATATCTCGACGAGGGGCAGCCCGGTGAGGATTGCAGCAAAAGACCCCTGAACCCTGATTTTCCACTGAATTTCGACCGCTACCAGGGCGCATCGGTATTGTTGGCCAGAGAGAACTTTGGCTGTGGGTCGTCGCGTGAGCATGCGCCATGGGCGCTGGAGGACTACGGTTTCAGATGCATCATTGCGCCGAGCTACGCCGATATCTTCTTTAACAACTGTTTTAAAAATGGTGTATTGCCGGTGGTGCTGGATGCGCAAGTGGTAGACGAACTGTTTACGGACATGTACGCGCAAGAGGGCTATAGCCTGGAGATAAACCTGCAGGCGCAAACTATTACCACACCCACTGGCAAAGTTATCGGCTTCGAGGTCGATGCGTTTCGCAAGAATTGTCTGCTCAACGGTCTGGATGATATTGGTATTACTCTCCAGAGTGCGGATTCTATTCGCAGCTACCAACAGAAGCTGCGCGAGTCATCGCCGTGGCTGTTCGACGTGGTTCAGTGAGGAGTTGGCTATGACGCACAAAGTATTGGTGCTGCCGGGAGACTACATTGGCCCGGAAATTGTGACTGAAGCCGAGAAAGTGCTGGCTCAGGTGAATGAGCAGTTTGGCCTGGGTGTTGAGGTTGAGCATGGCTTGCTGGGTGGTGCGGCGCTGGATGTGCATGGTGTGCCGATGCCCGAACAAACGCTGCGCGACGCGCGTGCCGCCGACGCTATATTGCTAGGTGCTGTGGGCGGCCCCAAGTGGGATAGCGTTGCGCGAGAATTGCGGCCAGAACGCGGTCTGCTGGGCATTCGTTCCGAACTCGAACTTTTCGGTAATCTGCGCCCGGCTATCCTTTACCCACAGTTGGCGTCGGCGTCCAGCTTGAAGCCCGAGATCGTGGCGGGGCTGGATATTCTGATCGTGCGTGAACTCACCGGAGGAATCTATTTTGGCGAGCCGCGTGGTATTCGCACGCTGGAAAACGGCGAACGTGAGGGATTCAATACCTATGTGTATCGCGAATCCGAGATAGAACGAATAGCACATCTTGCATTCTCACTGGCCCGCAAGCGCGATAAGCGCGTGTGCTCGGTCGATAAATCAAATGTATTGGAAGTCACGGTGCTGTGGCGTGAAGTGCTGGAAAGTATTGCGCCGAAGTACCCCGATGTTGAGTTGAGTCATCTGTATGTGGACAACGCGGCGATGCAACTTGTTATGGCTCCCAAGCAGTTTGATGTGATTGTTACCGGCAACATGTTCGGTGATATCCTGTCTGATGCGGCGGCAATGCTGACCGGTTCCATTGGGATGCTACCGTCGGCGTCGCTGGACAAGGATGGCAGGGGGATGTACGAACCCTGTCACGGATCTGCTCCGGACATTGCAGGGCAGGGCAAGGCCAACCCACTGGCGACTATTCTTTCGGTGGCGATGATGCTGCGCTATACACTCGCCGCGCCCGAAGCCGCGACCGCAATCGAAACCGCTGTGAGTGCCGTTCTGGACGCAGGCTTGCGTACACCCGATATTCATACTCAGGGTGACCGTCTGGTCGGAACGGTAGAGATGGGTGAGGCCGTAGTAACCCAGTTACGTTCCCGCTGATAGTAACCCCGTTCGCACCAGACAGCCTGAAAATTGGAGAAATGACACGATGAGCGATACATATGACGTTGCAGTTGTTGGCGCTACCGGAGCGGTAGGCGAGGCAATGATCGCGATTCTGGAAGAGCGTAATTTTCCTGTTGGTACTCTGTATGCGCTGGCAAGCAGTCGCTCGGCTGGTAAATCAGTCCAGTTTCACGGTAAGAGTATTCGGGTGACGGATCTGGCGGAGTTTGATTTCTCCCAGGTACAGATCGGCCTGTTCTCGGCAGGGGGCGATATTTCCGAGCAGTATGCCCCCAAAGCCGCCGCCGCTGGTTGCGTGGTTGTAGATAACACCTCGCACTTCCGCCAGGAGCCTGATATTCCATTGGTGATCCCCGAGGTGAACCCCGAGGCTCTGGCGGATTACTCGATACGCAATATTATCGCCAATCCCAATTGCTCCACGATACAGATGCTGGTTGCCCTGAAGCCAATCTACGATGCCGTGGGTATAGAGCGCATTAATGTGGCGACTTATCAGGCGGTATCTGGTACCGGCAAAGAGGCCGTTGAGGAGCTGGCGGGTCAGACCGCGCGCCTGCTCAATGGGCAGGAAATCGAGTGCAAGGTGTATCCCAAGCAGATTGCCTTCAATGTAATCCCGCATATCGATACCTTTCAGGACAACGGCTATACCCGTGAAGAAATGAAAATGGTGTGGGAGACCCAGAAGATATTCGATGATCCCTCGCTGATGGTAAACCCGACCTGCGTGCGCGTGCCGGTGTTTTATGGGCATTCAGAAGCGGTACATATCGAGACGGTGGACAAAATTTCGGCGACGCAGGCGCGAGCGCTGCTGGCCGCGGCACCGGGCGTGACCGTAATGGACGATCCTGTAGATGGGGGTTATCCCACTCCGATCGGGGATTCGGCAGGGCATGATCCTGTCCTGGTGGGCCGAATTCGTGAGGATATCTCCCATCCAAGGGGGCTGGACCTGTGGATTGTTGCAGACAATGTCCGCAAAGGCGCTGCCCTCAATAGTGTGCAAATTGCCGAGAGCTTGATTCAGACCTATCTTGATTAATGGTGGCCTATAAAACATACTTGAGAGAAGTCCGACGCTGACTTATGTGCATGGATGTACTTATAGCTCTACTTCTAACATCCTGTGCAAGTGCTTGTAGGGGCAAGATTTTTTAGCAAGCATAATGTGGCAGCTCGGTGAGTGACACCACTCAGGGGAGGTGTGTCAGGTGGTTCAGGTAAAAAATAATAAGGCTACAACTATGGCTACGAAGAACAAGTTGGCAGCAGCGCTTTTTTCACTTGGCTGCATGCATGCGGGCTCTGTCTGGGCGTTGGGACTTGGGGATATCACGCTGGAGTCGTTTCTTAACGAGCCACTCAAAGCTCAAGTTGATCTGCTCAACACCGATGGTCTGCACTCGGACGAGATCCGGATTCGCCTTGCAACAGCTGACGACTTTGATCGTCTTGGCGTCGATCGAGCCTACTTTCTTACTGGCATCAAGTTCGATGTAACAATTGATCCAAACGGTCGGGGGACGATTACAGTCACCTCTGAAGGGCCAGTGCTTGAGCCCTACCTGGATTTTATTATCGAAGCCCGCTGGCCATCTGGCCGCCTGTTGCGTGAATACACCGTATTGATTGATCCACCTGTGTTTGATCAGTCGACCCAGGTGATTTCTGCATCTGAGCGTGTTGCGGAGGTGGAGGGCGTGGCAGCGCCAACACCAAAAAAGCAGGGAGCCGCAGCGACTAGCGGCACCCGGGTAGATGTAAAACAGTCTGATCTTGCGCCTGGCGAAATGCCTCAACGTGACTTCAGTGCTGGCACCGCTGGGGTTCCCACGCCAGGGGCCCGCTACATGATTCGCCGCGATGAAACCTTGTGGAACATTGCGCTCGCTGGTAAGCCAGAGGGTGTGTCGGTGCATCAGGCTATGCTGGATATTCAGCGGATGAACCCTGATGCGTTCATCGATGGCAATATCAACCGAATCAAGGCCGGCTATATCGTGTACATGCCCGATACCGGCGACATCAGTTCCGATAACCTCGCTGAGGCCTTGGCCGAGGTTAAAAAACAGAATGAAGACTGGCGCGCAGGCCGCGCATCAGAGCCGACTTACGGTGGCGGGCCCTCGCTGCGTATCTCCGCAGATGCCGGCGATAGCGCAGACGAATCAGGAGCAGAGCAAGGCTCAACGCAGGCTGGAACTGCGGGCAGTAGTGGCTCTACGTCATCTGCCAGTGCCGCTGAAGAGTCGGCTATGGCTGCACGTGCTAATGCCGAGCTGTCTGCCGATATGGCCCAATTGACCGAGCAGGTCGAGACTCTGGAGCGCATTGTAAACGTCAAGGATGAGCAGATTGCCGCTTTGCAGGCAGCGCTCGAAGAGGCGCGTACGGCGCCCGCTGACATGATGATGGGCGGCTCCGGGCCAGGTGATGTTGACGATGCCGCTGACACTGTCAGCGATATGGTAGAAGCGGGTTCAGCTGCTGTGCCAGCCAGTCAGCCAGTTCAACCTCAGGTGCAGCAACCCCAGCCCAAACCTGCGCCGGTAGCACCGCCTCCCTCTGAGGGCGGCCTGATCAGCTATCTTCCCTATCTGGGTGGGCTTATTCTCGCAGCACTTGCAGGCCTGTTTTTCTGGCGTCGCAGGAACGCGGTAGATGAAGCAGATGAGACAGCGCCTCGAGCCGAGGCAAGTGACGATGCGTTCGAGGGCGTGCAACTGCAGTCGAGCGCAGTGGAAGTGGAAGCCTCGCAGGAGGCCGAATCTATTGTCGCGGCTACAGAGACACCGGTCGAGCCTGTGGCAGAGGAAGAAGACGATTCGCTTGAGAGTTTGCTTGGAGAGCAAGGCGAGCGTGGCTACGGGCAGCAAAAACACGATGACTATTCTACTGACGAGGACGACGGTGATGCGCTTGCCGAGGCCGATATCTATGTCGCCTACGGCCGATTGCCTCAGGCAGTCGACCTGCTAAATGGCGCCGTGAAAAGTGATCCCGACAATACGTCTTATCGCCTCAAGCTGATTGAACTCGGTCAGGAGATGGGTGATGCCGATCTGGTAGCGGAGCATTTCGGTCAACTGGAGCGTATAAACGATCCCGACGCGCTCGCTGGTGCCAGGATGCTCATGGATGGCGCGGGCGCCCCCGACACTGCAGCGCCTCGCACTGCGGATCTAGAACTCCCTGAAGAGGCGGCATTGGAAGACACGTTCAGCGGTCTTGAGATAGTGGGCGCTGGCAGTGATGACCTGGATCTCACATCAGACTTTGCCGAGGTCATAAACGATGCGCCCGACGAAGAAGACCTGGTGTTTGCCACCGAAGGTAACCCCATGTCGACGAAGCTCGACCTGGCAAGGGCTTACCTTGACATGGGTGATGAAGATGGCGCCAAGTTGATCCTCGACGAAGTGATAGCCGAGGGTAGTGACGAGCAACAACAGGAAGCGCGCGCTCTCATCGAACGCATTGGCTGAACAGCTATTCTCTCCTGACCCGCTGCCCCCGGGGAGTCGGGTCGCCTTGCGTGTTGAATACAATGGTCGTCGATTCTCCGGCTGGCAGGCGCAACCGCATCTCGATGTGTCCACTGTGCAGGAAACGCTGGAACACGCGCTGTCGGCGATTGCGGCCCAGCCCATCAGGGTGCACTGTGCGGGTCGAACAGATGCAGGTGTTCACGGGTTGGGGCAGATCGTACATTTTGACGACCCCGTTGGACGCAGCTGTAAAGCCTGGGTGCTGGGCTCCAACGCGTCTTTGCCGCGCAGTGTAAGAGTGCACTGGGCACGGCAGGTTCCCGCTGAGTTTCATGCGCGCTTTTCTGCACAGGCGCGCAGCTATCGCTACATAATCAGTAACACCCTGATTCGACCGGCGCTGATGGAAGGGCTGGCTACCTGGTATCGCGCGCCGCTGGACTCGCCGCGCATGCACGACGCCGCGCAGGCGCTACTGGGCGAGCACGATTTTAGTGCATTTCGAGCGGCCAGTTGCCAGTCATCAACAGCCCGGCGAAACGTGCATGAGATAGCGGTGTGCCGCAAGGATCATTATGTGGTAATCGATATCACTGCTAATGCGTTTCTACACCATATGGTGCGTAATATAGCGGGCTCGCTCATGGCAGTGGGCTCTGGCAAGAAGCCTGTTCACTGGCTGGGCGAGCTGCTGGCGGGACGGAATCGTGCGGTGGCGGCCGACACAGCCGCCGCCGATGGTTTGTATCTGGCCAGCGTGCAATACCCCGCTGAATTCGGCCTGTCCACTGGTGCACCAGGACCGACGATTTTGACGCTGTAAGCACCCAAATGATTGTGTATCTGCTATTATTGCGCCTCTTTTTTGCAAGCTGATAATCCTGTGTTTCCCACGCGCATTAAAATTTGCGGTATCACCCGTCTCGAAGATGCTTTAACAGCGGCGCAGGCGGGCGCGGATGCCATCGGGCTGGTTTTCTATCCACCCAGTCCACGTGCGGTCAGTGTGGCAGTCGCTCAGGAGATTGTCGCGAATCTGCCCCCGTTTGTTACAGCTGTGGGGTTGTTCGTTAATGAGACAGCAGCAGAGATTGACCGTATCTATAAGCAAGTAGGGTTGGACCTGCTGCAACTGCATGGCGATGAGACACCGCAATTCTGTGCCGGGCTGGGAGTGCCTTTTCTCAAAGCGCTTCGCGTTAAACCCGGTGACGATGTAGCGAAGTTGATGAACCCCTGGAGCGATGCCCGATCGGTGCTACTTGACGCGTTCAAGCAGGGCGTGCCCGGCGGCACGGGGGAAGTATTCGACTGGTCCCAGGTACCGTCCTCGCAAGCGGCGAGAATCGTGCTGGCCGGCGGCCTGACGCCTGAAAACGTGTTCGGCGCGGTTCATGCCAGTCGGCCAGCGGCAGTCGACGTCAGTAGCGGCGTGGAAGCAGTACCCGGCCTGAAGAGTCCCGAGAAGATTGCCGCTTTTGTGTCGGCAGTCCGATCGGCTGATCAAACCCCGAAAGGTGAGTGACAAATGACAAGCAAGATGACACAAGAATTGTTTGATACCGTCCCGGATTGCGATGGACGTTTTGGTGTTTACGGCGGCAAATTTGTCGCGGAGACCTTAATGTCTGCGCTGGCTGAACTGGAGGCACTGTATCGCAAGTTATCGGCAGACGCCGCGTTTCAGCGTGAGTTGGATGAAGATCTTGCGCACTATGTCGGCCGCCCTTCGCCCTTGTACGAGGCCAAGCGCTGGTCGAATAAGGTGGGTGGCGCACGTATCTTTCTCAAGCGCGAAGATCTTAATCACACCGGCGCTCATAAGGTAAACAATACGGTTGGGCAGGCGCTACTTGCCAAGTATATGGGCAAGCGGCGCGTGATCGCTGAAACTGGTGCTGGCCAGCATGGAGTGGCCACTGCCACCATAGCGGCGCGCCTGGGTTTGGAATGTCACGTGTTCATGGGTGAGGAGGACGTGCGCAGACAAGCACTGAATGTTTACCGCATGAAACTGTTGGGCGCGACTGTTGTTCCGGTAACCTCAGGTTCGCGTACGCTCAAAGATGCTATGAACGAGGCCATGCGTGACTGGGTGACCAATGTTGATGACACGTTCTACATTATCGGCACTGTCGCAGGACCGCATCCATACCCCATGCTTGTGCGTGATTTCCAGTCGGTCATTGGCCGTGAGACTCGCGTGCAGTCGCTCGCTCAGGTAGGCAAGTTGCCAGATGCGCTTGTCGCTTGTGTCGGCGGTGGTTCAAACGCCATCGGTCTGTTCCATCCGTTTCTCGCCGATGATGAAGTGGCAATGTATGGCGTTGAGGCTGGCGGACACGGCGTTTCGACCAACCAGCATGCAGCACCCCTGACGGCGGGTACGCCGGGTATCTTACATGGCAACCGAACGTACTTGATGCAGGATGCCGATGGGCAAATCATGCATACCCATTCAGTATCCGCTGGCCTCGATTATCCCGGTGTTGGTCCAGAACACTCTTGGCTCAAGGATATTGGTCGAGTGAATTACGTCGTTGCGAATGACGATGAAGCATTGGCGGCGTTTCACAGCCTGACGCGTATAGAAGGCATCATGCCAGCTCTGGAGACGGCGCATGCGCTGGCCTATGCAGAGAAACTGGCGGCTACCATGACGCCGGAGCAGATGATTGTTGTCAATCTCTCCGGTCGTGGTGACAAGGATATTCATACCGTCGCCCAGATCGACGGTCTTGAGATGTAAGGAGTTCAACTGGTGAGTCGTATTGCGGGGCGTTTTCAAGCGCTTGCAGAACAGGGCCGTAAGGCATTGATACCCTACATTGTGGCGGGTGATCCGACGCGTGAGGTAACGGTGCAGCTTATGCATCGATTGGTTGAGGCAGGCGCCGATATCATCGAGGTCGGTGTACCGTTCTCAGACCCGATGTCTGAAGGACCGGTTATTCAACTGGGCCATGAACGCGCACTGGCTGATGGCACCTCACTGCGCAATGTCATTGACATGGTCAGTCAGTTTCGTCAGCAAGATAATGCTACTCCGGTACTATTGATGGGATACGCCAACCCGGTGGAGCATATGGGCTACGCGACGTTCTGCGATGCCGCCGCTGCAGCAGGAATTGACGCACTGCTCACGGTGGACATTCCGCCAGAGGAGGTTGAGGCGGTCAATGCAGAACTGGTGCGAGTCGACATGGACAACATATTCCTGATCGCCCCGACTACGCCAGACGATCGTATCGAGGTTATTGCCAGGCAGGCTCGTGGCTTTATCTATTATGTGTCACTCAAAGGTGTGACGGGAGCGGGCCATCTGGATGTTGATGACGTAACATTTCATCTGGACAAAATCCGCAGTCACTCATCATTGCCTGTGGCAGTAGGCTTTGGCATCAAGGACGCGGCATCAGCGATGACGGTAGCGCGTGTAGCCGATGGCGTGGTGGTTGGCAGCGCACTTGTTAATGCCATGGCCCAGACCATAGAAGAGGGCGGTGATACAGAAGCGGCGATCACTGCTGCGACCAGCCTGCTGTCGAGTATTCGAGAGGGTATCGACTCGCTGGCTTCCTAGAACGCCCGCTGCACGGTTATAATGACGTAACAATCGCAGGGGATGCGCAATGAGCTGGATAGACAAGATCCTACCTTCGGGCGTTCGCAAGGACGAAAGCAGTCGTCGCGCAGGCGTACCGGAAGGACTCTGGAAGAAATGTGTCAAATGCGATGCGGTGCTGTATCGGCCTGATGTTGAACGCAATGACGACGTTTGCCCAAAATGCGACCATCACATGCGGATCGGCGCTCGCCGTCGCCTTGATATTTTCCTCGATGCAGATGGTCGAGAGGAGATCGCGACAGATATAGAGCCGGTTGATCGTCTGAAGTTCAAGGACAAAAAACGTTATCGCGATCGTGTCTCTGCAGCCCAAAAAAGCACGGGCGAAAAAGATGCGCTGATCGCTATGCGCGGCGAATTGCAGGGTATGCCTGTAGTTGCTGTGGCTTTTGAGTTTGCTTTTCTCGGCGGTTCAATGGGTTACGCGGTCGGAGAGAAGTTCACTCGCGCGGCGCAACTGGCACTGGAGGAGCGAATTCCACTGGTGTGCTTCTCAGCGTCAGGCGGGGCTCGAATGCAGGAGGCTTTGATATCGCTCATGCAAATGGCCAAGACCAGCGCGGTGGTCGAGCGCTTGAAACTCGCCGGTATTCCCTACGTTTCGGTTATGACCGATCCTATTTACGGTGGTGTATCGGCATCTCTGGCACTGTTGGGCGATATCAACGTGGCCGAGCCGGACGCGAGGGCCGGTTTCGCTGGCCCCAACATTATTGAACAGACTATTCGACAGAAATTGCCCGAGGGGTTCCAGCGCTCAGAGTTCCTGCTGGAGCACGGTGCAATCGATATGATTGTGCATCGCACAGAGATGCGAGATACGCTGGGCCGCCTGCTTGCGAAGCTGACCCACCAGCAATCGCAGTCGGATGACAAGCCTGCTGATCCCGAGCCTGTTGAGCTGGAGGCTGAACCGGATCCTCTGCCGGACAGCGATGACTGAACGACCCCTGGCGGAGTGGCTTCTGCGTCTGGAAGCCATTCACCCCGCCGAGATCGAACTCGGTCTGGATCGCATACGAAC
>CALINF010000260.1 GCA_938045215.1 uncultured Halieaceae bacterium
CGCATCCCTGGCCGCCGTGTTGGAAGCTCGTGGTCTCAAGGTTACTCTGCTGAAACTGGACCCCTACATTAATGTAGATCCCGGGACCATGAGTCCGTTCCAGCATGGTGAGGTCTTTGTTACCGAAGACGGGGCCGAGACGGACCTCGATCTGGGCCATTACGAACGGTTCACGCGCACCACCATGCGCAAAACCAACAACTTCACTGCGGGCCGTGTGTATAGCGCTGTGCTGCGGAAGGAGCGCCGGGGTGATTACCTCGGTGGTACCGTTCAGGTCATCCCCCACATCACTGATGAAATCAAACGCCGGGTCATACTCGGTGCCGGTGACGCGGATGTCGCGATTGTCGAGATCGGCGGCACTGTTGGTGACATTGAGGGGCTGCCATTCCTGGAGGCTGCGAGACAGCTCAAGGTGGAGTTGGGCTCCAGCCGGGCACTCCTTATGCACCTGACACTCGTCCCGTACATCGCTACAGCCGGCGAGATCAAGACCAAGCCTACCCAGCATTCGGTAAAGGAACTGCGCTCAATTGGACTGCAGCCTGACATATTGCTGTGTCGGTGTACGGTTGATATTGAAGCCAGTGCCTGCAAGAAGATTTCGTTGTTTACCAATGTGGAAGAACGTGCGGTGATCCCGCTTCTTGACGCCGATACAATTTATCGAATTCCGCGGGCATTGCATGATCACGGTCTGGACGATTTTGTGGTTGAGCGTTTCAATCTCGATTGCCCTGCTGCGGACCTGTCTGAGTGGGACGATGTGCTTGCCAAGGAGCTGGGTGAGCGCCGTGGCACCGTCAAGGTGGCGATGGTTGGTAAGTACATGGATTTGCTCGACGCCTACAAGTCGCTCAATGAGGCGCTGGCGCACGCGGGTCTGCAGCGATCAGTTCATGTAGAGATCGCCCACATTGATGCCGAGGATGTTGAGCGCAACGGTACCGGGGTTCTAGCCGAGATGGATGCGATACTGGTACCTGGTGGTTTCGGAGATCGCGGGGTGGAAGGCAAGATTATGGCGGTACAGTTCGCGCGCGAGAACAATATCCCCTATCTGGGAATCTGTCTTGGTATGCACGTGGCGCTGGTGGAGTATGCACGTCACGTGTGTGGTCTTGAAGGCGCGCATTCCACCGAGATAGACAGCTCTACACCGCATCCAATTGTGGCACTGATCACAGAGTGGCAGAACGCCGACGGCTCCACCGAGCAGCGTGATGAGTCTTCTGATATGGGTGGCACCATGCGCCTCGGGGCGCAGGTATGTCAATTGGAAGAGGGTAGTAACGTACGTGAGATTTACGGCTCCGATACTGTTACCGAGCGCCATCGCCATCGCTACGAAATCAACAACAATTACGTGAAACAGCTGCAGGATGCCGGTGTGCGTATTGCAGGCTGGTCGGCCGATCATTCACTGGTGGAAATGATAGAGCTGCCCGGGCATCCGTGGTTTGTCGCCTGCCAATTCCACCCCGAATTTACTTCGCGACCCCGTGGCGGACACCCGCTGTTTTCCAGTTATATCGAGGCGGCATTAACACATGCCGAGGCGGCTTCCTGATGAGGGCTCGCAGGCGGCAGGTTTGTGATCAGCAGGAAAGAAAGCTATGAGCCAGACTGTTGTGCGCGTTGCCGATCTTCAGATTGCCAATACCTTGCCGTTTGTTCTGTTGGGTGGCGTGAACGTTTTGGAGAGCCGTGATTTTGCCATCGACGTAGCAGGACACTATGCAGAGGTCTGTCAGAAACTGCAGATCCCCTATGTGTTCAAGGCTTCCTACGACAAGGCAAACCGTTCTTCGATCCACTCCTTCAGAGGCCCCGGGCTCGAAGAAGGACTAGAAATTCTCGCTGCAGTAAAAGCACAGTTCAACGTACCTGTGATCACAGATGTGCACACGCCCGAACAGGCAGCGCCGGCTGCGGCAGTGTGCGATATCATTCAGTTGCCTGCGTTTCTTGCGCGACAGACAGATCTGGTGGAAGCCATGGCGGCGACCGGCGCGGTAATCAATATCAAGAAACCGCAGTTTCTGAGCCCGTCTCAAATGGCCAACATCGCTGAGAAATTTCGCGAGTGCGGGAACGATCAACTGCTTATCTGTGAGCGTGGTAGTAACTTCGGTTATGACAATCTGGTTGTCGATATGCTGGGCTTTGGTGTGATGAAGGAATCCTGCGATAACGTACCACTGATCTTCGATGTTACCCATGCGCTGCAGTGCAGGGATCCGATGGGGGCTGCATCTGGTGGGCGTCGCGAGCAGGTTGCAGAACTGGCACGCGCAGGCATGGCGGTCGGACTCGCCGGGTTGTTTCTCGAGGCGCACCCGGAGCCTGATAAAGCACTTTGCGATGGGCCCAGTGCATTGCCTCTCGCGCAGCTCGAACCATTTCTGGAGCAGGTTAAAGCGGTAGACGATCTGATAAAGGGATTACCAGTACTGACAATTCGCTAGTGCATTCCTGGGGTTCAATACCCAGGGCGTAACCGGCGGCATTGCTGACCACATCTGAACAACACCTGAACTACACTCTAACCACAGTGAATAGACACCTGAACAGCGGAGTTGCATGCAATGAGTAAAATCGGCGATATACAGGCATTTGAAGTTATGGATTCCCGCGGGAATCCCACGGTGATGGCTGAAGTCAGTCTGGCGTCCGGTGAGATTGGTTCCGCCTGCGCGCCGTCTGGCGCATCTACCGGTTCCCGAGAAGCGCTGGAGCTGCGCGATGCAGACGCAAGTCGGTATCTCGGTAAAGGCGTGCTGACTGCGGTGGCAAACGTTAATGGCCCCATACGTGATCTGCTGCTGGGTATGGATGCGGTTGATCAGCGCACGCTTGATCAGGCGATGATCGACGCCGACGGTACCGACAACAAGGCAAAGTTCGGTGCTAACGCAATTCTGGCAGTCTCACTTGCTGCAGCCAAGGCAGCCGCTCAGGCAACCAAACAACCGTTGTATGCGCATATCGCGCAGATCAATGGTAGCAGTGCGCTGAGTATGCCAGTGCCCATGATGAATATTCTCAATGGCGGTGAACATGCCGACAACAATGTGGATATTCAGGAGTTTATGGTGCAGCCAGTTGCGGCTCCTACTTTTGCAGAGGGACTGCGTGCAGGTGCTGAAATTTTCCATAGCCTGAAGAAGGTGCTGTCCGCGGAGGGTCTCAATACTGCCGTGGG
>CALINF010000261.1 GCA_938045215.1 uncultured Halieaceae bacterium
AGTTCGGTAATTTCAGGTATATCCGACTGCCGATAAAACACCGTACGCTGCGTGTCGAGTCCCAGAGCCAGCCACGTCGCTGCCACCTCTTTACTGGACTGTCGAACCAACTCCGGATCCTGACTCTTGATCAGTGCATGGTAGTCGGCAAGAAACAAAAACGACTCGACACTCGGCTGTGTAGATGCGGCAATGGCCGGACGAATAGCGCCAACATAGTTGCCCAGATGCGGGGTACCGGTTGTCGTGATACCTGTCAGCACACGTTGCTTGGTCATGGGAACTCTCACTGTGGAAATTGGCGCCATCATACTGATTACTGTCGAGCGAGGCTATCCCGGCAGCGCGCAACCTGCCATGCGGAACGCCTGCAGATATAATGGCAATAACGCCGTTTCACTCCAGTCCTCCACTGCAGCAGGTACATCAGCTGAGCGGCTCTTATGTGCGAGCTGCATCACCCGCTGCGCAGCCGCCTCACTCTCCCTGGCGGGATCATCGTCGAAAGAGTCGTATCGATACTGCGGCGCATAAAACTCGGTATAGGCCAGACGGTCTGGCACTATCGGCGTGCAGCCCGCAGCAACTGCCTCCCCCACAGCAATACCCTGAAACTCATGTCGCGCCGTTGAAACCACCAGATCTGATTCGCGCAACAACTGGCAATAGTCTGCACGCTCATCGAGATAGCCCATATGGATAAGACTATCGGCGTAAAGGCTGACAATCGTATCAAACGCCTCTGGTCGTTGGCGAAACTGCTGGCCAACAACTGCAAGATGGATCGGAAACTGGTTCTGCGCCAATACATCGAGTAATCCCAGCAGTCTCTCAGGGGCTTTGTCATACTCAAATCGCCCCAGCCATACGATACGCACCCTTCTCTCCTCACTGCGCTTTGGCCAGCGCGATATTCCCGATCGGGGTGGATCAAGCGCAACGGGTACTGGGACCACGCTGGTGCGCGCTTGTATAGAGTCGACAATATCGGCAGGCACGAAGTCAGGCAGTTTACCCAGCAGTCGGTTAAGACCCGACATAAATGTATCGCGGTTGTAGCGTGAGTTGAATGCAATATGATCCGCCGCGAGAGCGCTATAGATACTGACCATCTGCGCCTCCAGCGATTCCGACTGTCCCTGCTGCGCCGGGTATTCGAACTGATTCTCATGGAAGTAGACCAGCGTGGGAATAACGGCGAGCTCAGGGACGAGTCCTCTCAATGTCGCCAGATCCACCATCGAGGTGGCAACGACCAGATCATAGTCCTCCCTTAGCTGCTCCCGTTGCGCTACAGACCAGTACAGGGGGTTGCCTCTTACACGCCAACTGAAATGACGCGCCGGCAGAATCAAACATGTCCATTCCCAATCAGAAAACATCGACAGTAATCGCTGCCGCCAGTATTCGTGACTGGTGGCAGCATACGCTGATAGCAGTAAAACCCGCACGTGATCAGTCTGCGGTTAAAGAGCCGCGATGGTTGTAGAAGCGTGAAAGGACCTTGCATAAGTTCCATGCGTCAGCGGTGCCCGCCAACTCACGTATGGAATGCATAGCGAAGGTTGGCACACCAATATCCAGGGTGCGCACACCTGTTCCACCTGCGGTGATGGGCCCGATGGTACTGCCACAAGCCATGTCAGTGCGCACAACAAACGACTGTACGGGTACGCCTTCGCGCTCAGCTAACAATCGATAGAGCGCTGCAGTTTCGCTATTGGTTGCGTAGCGCTGGTTGGCATTAATCTTGATAACTGCTCCCGCGTTGAGTCGCGGCCCGTGATTTTCATCATGCCGGTCTGCAAAATTGGGGTGCACCCCGTGAGCATTATCCGCTGATATCATCAGTGATCGTTCGACCAGCATTGCATAGCTGGCATCATCGCCGGCCAGCCGCTTTAGAATAGATGTCAGCATCGGACCTTGCGCGCCCGCTGCAGACAAGCTGCCAACTTCCTCGTGATCATTACAGATTAACAAGGTTGTGCAGGAAGTATCAGCTTGCAGCAGTGCCCGCATTCCTGTGAAGCAACTCAGCAAGTTGTCCAGCCGCGCTGAAGCCAGAAACTCCTCTTTCAGGCCCACCAGTGACGCAGGCTGACAGTCATAAAAGCTCATTTCGAAGTCCAGCACTTGCTTGACCTCGTACTCCGGGTGTTCCGTTAGCACGCGTTCGCGCAACAAAGTGCGGAAATCAGGCGTTTCTCCATCGGCGATCTGTGCCAGAACAGGCACAATATCGGTTTGGGAATTGATACTGCGACTACTATTGGCTTCGCGGTCGAGATGAATAGCGAGACTGGGGATGATCGCTACAGCCGATTTGAAATCTACCAGCGCGCTGTTCAAGGTACCGTCAGGCGCTTCAAAGCTGACCCGCCCCGCCAGAGAAAGATCGCGATCAAACCAGGGGTTGAGCAGAGCGCCCCCATACACCTGAACACCCAATTGGAAATATCCTTGCTTTGAGCGCTCGGGTTGCGGTTTAACCATCAGGCAGGGGCTGTCAGTATGTGCTCCTACCATCCGCACGCCTGCACTCGGGCCCAGCTCAGTGCCCACGATGAATGCTGCCAGTGAACTGCCGTTACGCTCCACCAGGTATTTACCGCCGGGTTCCAACGGCTGATCCGCAGTATCTAGCGACTCAAACCCATTGGCCTTGAGCTCTGCAGACATGGTAGCGACCGCATGAAACGGCGTGGGTGACCTGCGTAGAAAGTCGCAGAGGTCTTCGTTGAAGTGTTGTTGCGTCATAGTGTTATCGTCTGTTTGGGTAGGAACGTGTCAGGAAGGGTCTTCCGTTTTTGAATGTACTAACATGCGCTGCAGCAGGCTAGAAGTATCCCAGCGCCCTCCCCCCAGCTGCTGGACCTCGCCGTAGAATCCATCGACCATCTTGGTCACTGGTAACTCAAGTTCGAGTTGCTGCGCCTCAGAGAGAACCATTGCCAGATCCTTGCGCATCCAGTCTACCGCGAAGCCGTGATCATACTCTCCTGCCAGCATGGTTTGATAGCGATTGACCATTTGCCAGGACTGGGCGGCACCTTGCGATATCACTTCTACAACGGCGGCACTATCGAGCCCGGCCTTGTCCGCAAATGCCAGGCCCTCGGCCAGCCCCTGCACCACACCTGCTATACAAATCTGGTTCACCATCTTGGCCAGCTGTCCACTTCCCGACGGGCCAAGCAGGCGGGCACAACGCGAGTAAACCTCAAGCGCCGGCAGGGCCTCCGCAAATACCGCGTCATCTCCTCCCGCCATGATTGTTAACTGGCCATTCTCTGCTCCAGCCTGCCCTCCCGATACGGGCGCATCCAAAAAGCCGAT
>CALINF010000262.1 GCA_938045215.1 uncultured Halieaceae bacterium
TAGACCCGCCTGAGGCAAGGGCCGTCAGTAGATAATACTCACTGTCGGGTGTGCTGCTGCAGGCGGTGAGCAACACGACGGCCGTGGCGGCTATCAGTCGTGCGGTAGTAAGTCGTGTGGTCGAGTTGAGCATTATCGGGTTTCCTCGTTTTTGCCACGAATCAGTGCGTCGGGCCGCTCTTCAAGGGTTCTGGCCAAAAGCTGTATGGCACGGCTGGCGCTTGCTATCTCCTTGAGCGCGATGTCCAGTTGATAGCGGGTGGAGGAGTCATCAGATATGACCTCAGTGACGCCCTGCATTGCCTGTTCAAATGCTGCTGCTGCAGTATCGAGCTCTTGCAGCGTTGTCTGTGCACTGGCTGATAGCTGCGGTATTTCCGTACGCACCTCTGTCATGGTTTGAGTGGACGTATCGAGTAATTGTTCCAGTTTGGGGCCGTTGGCTTGTAGCACACTGGTAAGTTGGGCGGTCATGGTGTCCAGTGATGCCAGGCTTGCCCTGAGGTCGCGCGGGAGCTCCTGGAAGTCCTCGTCACCAACAAACCGGTCAATATTGTCGGTAATAGCGGTGATGTCTGTGGCAAGCTTGGCGAAGTCTATTTTCTGGAACTCCAGAGCGAAGCGCTCCAGATCTGTGGGGATGGTGGGAATCTGGGTGTACTCGGAGTCGATGTCGATAAGCCGGACTTCACTATTGGGATGAAAGTCCATCTGAATGTAGAGCAAGCCGGTCAATATACTCTGTGTGTTCAACTGCGCGCGCAGGCCACTTTCAATCAGGTCCTCGGTGAGGTCACTGGCATTGCTTCCCACTCGACGAAAATTATCATCATTGAGTTCAGCTTCCACTACCATGGTCAGGTCGATCGAGTCGGTATTGAGTATCAACTCGATATCAGTAACCTGTCCTATCTGCACGCCTCGCAGGGCGACAGGTGCACCCAGTGTCAGCCCTTTTACTGAGCCATCGAAAACCATCACAACCTTGTCAGACCTGCTACCGAAGCCTGATTTGCTAACCAGGATAATGGCGGATATTGTGATCAGCAAAGCGCCCACGATAAACGCGCCGATCATGGCTGATTGGGGTTTTTCAGTCATGCCGTTTCCTCGATTTTGGTTGCGCTAGAGCGGGTAAGGAATTGTCTCACAACTGCCTGTTCGCTGTGATCTCGCAGTTCACGCGGATCACCGTAGGCAATCATAGTGCGCGTGTTTGCATCCAGATACACCGAGTTCGTTGCAATTGCAAAGATACTGGGGAGTTCGTGGGTGACCATCACAACCGTAGCGCCGATAGATTCTTTTAATTGCACAATCAGTTCATCAAGCAGTCGCGAACTGATGGGGTCCAGGCCGGCACTTGGCTCGTCGAAAAAAAGAATATCGGGATCCATTGCGATCGCCCGTGCAAGGGCTGCACGTTTCCGCATACCACCGCTAATCTCTGAAGGATAGTAGTCCTGATAGCCATCAAGCCCCACCAGCGCCAGTTTATAAGCAATAATCTCCATTCTTTCTTTAGGGCTGAACCTGGTATATAGCTGCAATGGCAGGGAAATGTTTTCGGCCAGTGTCATTGCACTGAACAAGCCGCCGCTCTGGTAGGTGATACCCCAGCGCTGACGCATACGCTCTTGCTCGTTGCTGTTAGCGTGCACGAAACTCTGGCCCGAGTAGACGATATCGCCGGCAGCTGGAGCAATAAGACCCAGCATGTGCTTGAGTAGTGTGCTCTTGCCGCAACCGCTGCCGCCCATAATCACGAAGATATCACCCTGATTGATAGGGAAGTTGAGATCTCTTTGTATAACGAAGTCGCCGTAGGCCATAGTGACATCGCGTACTTCGATGGGCGGTGGTGCATCGATCATGCTCAGTAATCCAGCTGCTGACAGAGGATGTTGATGGCGGCATCGGCGACGATAAGATAGATGATCGCTGTTACCACGGCCTGGGTAGCCGCCTGGCCAACGGCGGCGGAGCTGCGACCGGAGTTAATACCGGAGCGGCAACCTGCGACTGCGATCAGCAGGGCGAACGTGACGCTCTTGATCAAGCCCACCATAATATGATTCATCTCCACTGCGGCACTGGCTTGATTAAAGTATTGTAGGGGGGTGATTCCCATGCCGCCGGCCACCAGTGCGCCACCAAGAATGCCCAGAACGTCGGCGTAGATGGTAAGCAATGGCATCATGACAACCAGCGCCAGCATGCGCGGCACAACCAGAAACTCCATCGGGGATATGCCCAGTGTGACAATCGCATCGATTTCCTCATTGGTCTGCATGGTGCCCAGCTGCGCCGCATAGGCCGCCCCCGTGCGCCCGGCCATGACCACAGCGGTCATTAGAGCGCCCATCTCCCGCAACGTGCCTATAACGACAAGATCGGCCACATAGATGCCGGCGCCAAATTGCTGCAGTTGTACAGCGCCCAGATAACCCAGGATCATCCCCACAAGGATGCTGATCAGGCTGATAATTGCAAAGGCATCCGGACCCGATTGATAGCAAAAAGCACGAAAGTCCACGTAGCGCGTGTTGGCTTTGCCGACAACCAGATTCGCCAGCGCCATCGCCACTTCGCCGATAAAGGCCAGCGACTCCCTGATGTTCCCCATCGTTGCTTTGAGCATACGCAGTGGGTTGATTGAGGTCAGCCAGTGATAATCGCCAGGCTCTGGCCGCTGATGGGGCCTCACGGCCGTGGCCACGTCCAGTAGCCTCTGCGCGCTTTCGGGCAGAGAGGTGGTGTCGAGTGCAATACCCTTGTCCTGGCAGTGATTTGAACACTGCAGAAGGAACGCCATCAGGATCGAATCCCACTGCTCGATGTTGTCGAAGTGGACAATTAGTGTCTTAGGTGAAAGCGCATTGAGGTTAGTGCGTAGATCATTGAAGTCAGGCGCGCCTGCACCTTGAATCCAGTCCCCGGTAAGGGCCAGTATCAGGGTGTCGGATTGGGTAGTGTCCAGTTGAAATACGGGTGCAGTGTCGCTCATTCAGCGGCCGATCCGTTTATGTGTCGCCTTCGAGTTTACTGGCTACCACTGTTATTTGAAAGGGTGGTCGGCTCCTGGAAAGGCCGCTGTGGTTGGATCTTGTAAATACTCTGGTACGCTTTATCGTAGATCGCGACCACCGGCGTGTGACTGTCTCCTTCGATGCGTCGTGCGATCATCGTCATTGGAAACAGGTAGTTGTCGGTATCGGCGTAGCGCAGCGCGCGGCTGCGACCGAGTTCGTCTTCATAGATTACCCAGTTCAGGCCCAGATCGGCCGCCAGCAGGTCGCCAAGTATCAGCCCCATCGCCTGAAGCTCCCGCGTCTGGTCCGGCTTTACCAGGCCGCGATCAAGCAGAGCCTGCAGCAAATCCAGGTCACGTATTTTTTCCCCCGAGAACTGCCGCCCCAGATTGGTGGCAGCGATGTCGTTGATGAGTTCTCGCTGTTGCTGCATAAACCCCCGGTCCAGATAGGTCAGTTCGCTGATCTCGGGTTCGTCCTGCGCGAGAGAGTAAGCACTGTAAAACAGTGAGCCAGCCATAAATATCAGCAGCGTAAGTGTTAGTCTGGCCGTCATTGAGTGTCTCCTGAGCGCTTCGAACAAACAGTCTGGGTAGGTATTTTAGCCCATTTCGGTTGTGTTCAGACCGTTGGCATGGATAATTGCCTTCTTCCCGGGGGCACTACCTGTTTCTGGCCTCGGTGGACTCTGGAGCGCACTCATGATCACCGGCAGTATTGTTGCCCTGGTAACCCCCATGCACACTGATGGCAGTGTGGACTGGGTGGCGCTGGAGCGGCTTCTTGACATGCACATCGCCAGTGGCACCAGTGCCATTGGGGCTGTGGGTACCACGGGTGAGAGTGCGACTCTCAGCCATCCCGAGCACTGTGAAGTGATTCGCCGCTGTGTTGATCATGTGGCCGGACGTATCCCTATTGTCGCCGGGACAGGCTCCAACTCCACTTGGGAGGCGATCGAGCTGACTCGTGCGGCTGCCGATGCAGGCGCTGATGCTTGCCTGTTGGTAACCCCTTATTACAACCGCCCCACTCAGCGCGGTATGTATGAACATTTCAGGTCCATCGCTGAAACGGTGGCAGTTCCCCAGATTCTCTACAATGTGCCCGGCCGCACCTCGGTGGACTTATTAAATGACACCACCGTGCGTCTGGCCGAATTTGACAACATTGTCGGTATCAAGGATGCGACTGGCAACCTGGAGCGAGGTCGGGAGTTGATTGCGAGCGCACCCGCGGACTTTGCTATTTATTCCGGTGACGATCCCACCGCTCTGGAGCTGATTCTGGCTGGTGCCCACGGTAACATTTCCGTGACTGCCAACGTCGCACCGGCAATCGTGGCAGAAGTCTGTCGTCTGGGTCTGGCTGGCGAGCGCGATGCGGCAGAAGCAATCGATGCCAGTCTGGCAAGCCTTAACAAAGCGCTTTTTCTGGAGTCCAATCCAATCCCGGTAAAATGGGCATTGGCCCATATGGGAGTCATCGGGCCGGGCTTGCGCCTGCCGTTGACAGAGTTGGATGAGCGATTTCACGCCGAAGTAACTGCCGCACTGGAGGCG
>CALINF010000263.1 GCA_938045215.1 uncultured Halieaceae bacterium
ACCAGTCGAACGCGCGGTGATTGAGACCTGCCTTCTTGCAGCAGGAACTGCTCCCAGCGGTGCCAATCATCAACCCTGGCACTTTGCCTGTGTGAGTGATGTCATTACCAAGAAAAAGATTCGAGAGGCTGCCGAGGTGGAGGAGCGCGAGTTCTACAGTGGCAAAGCCAGCGATGAGTGGCTGCAGGATCTGAAAAAGATCGGCACCGATGCCAACAAGCCCTTTCTGGAGACAGCGCCCTGGTTGATAGCCATTTTTGCTGAGCGTTATGGCGTGGATGAGGAGGGTAACAAACACAAAAATTACTATACACCCGAGTCTGTAGGCATCGCGACCGGGTTCCTGATCAATGCCCTGCATGAAGCCGGGCTCGCAACGCTTACACATACGCCCAACCCCATGAAGTTTCTGAATCAGATTCTGGACAGGCCCGCTAATGAACGACCTTACATCTTGCTAGTGGTGGGGCACCCGGCAGATGACGCCATGATTCCCCGGGCCGCGATGATCAAAAAGCCGCTCGAGCAAATCGCCAGCTTCATCGAGCCAGGTAGTGAAACACCGTAACATCATGCCGGCGTATCAGCCATGGCACTGAGACAGCCCAAACTGTCTATTCCAAAGCGGATCTCGGCGGGCCGGCGCACCAATTGTGACACTAGCTCCAAACTCGTTTAGGATGGCGTCGATAGACACGTTATTATAAGAACGCGCTATCTAGAGCGCGTGTCACCACAATAGCAATACTGTCCACGGGGTAAACAAGACTTGCAAGATAAACTGGAGAAAACGCAAGAGCGACGAGTGTTCTTATTCCTGGTCGTGTTCTTGGCACCGGCACTGGCCTTTATGATTGTCGGCGGATACGGCTTCATGGTTTGGATGAGTCAATTACTGCTCGGACCACCCGGCGGGTGATGTCTTGAAGATAAGTCGCCGCCAACTACTTTCCGGGCGTACGAGCCCACCACAGGCTCATATCGCAAGCATGGTTGTGCAATGCCTGCCCGCGAACCTAACTCGTGTTTGTGCTGCCATAGAGAGCCTTCACTCAACGGAGATTCCGGCACGTGACGAGAACGGCAAACTGGTCGTTTTACTGGAGATGGCCAGTGAGTCGGACCTACTCGATCGCATCCATGAGATTGAATCCGTACCCGGGGTCATCAGTGCAAACCTGGCCTTCCATCAACTTGATGACCCACTCGATGCCCCACAAGCAGACCAACAGGCAGATGCAGAATGACAACTACTCGGCGCGATTTTATTAAGGCCCATGCTGTAGCAACCGCTGCGGCAGCTGCGGGAATCAGCGTGCCCTCCTCGGGATCTAACTTGGTAACCACAGACAACCAACTGAAATGGTCGAAAGCACCCTGTCGTTTCTGCGGCACAGGCTGCAGTATGAATGTCGCCACCAGAGACAATCGGGTAGTAGCCACTCACGGGGACATAAAATCACCTGTGAACAAGGGCCTTGCTTGCGTCAAAGGCTATTTTCTTTCAAAGATCATGTATGGGTCGGACCGACTGGAGCAGCCACTCTTGCGGATGACCAACGGCAAGTACGATAAGCAGGGTGAGTTTACCCCGGTTAGCTGGGACGCTGCCTTCGATATCATGGAGGAAAAATTCAAGGCGGCATTGAAAGAAAAGGGCCCTCAAGGGGTGGGGATGTTTGGCTCAGGACAGTGGACCGTCTGGGAAGGGTACGCTGCTGCGAAGCTCTTCAAAGCTGGCTTCCTCTCCAATAACATCGACCCCAATGCGCGCCATTGTATGGCATCAGCTGTTGCTGGATTTATGCGTACTTTCGGCATTGACGAACCTATGGGTTGCTATGACGACTTCGAGCACGCTGATGCCTTCGTCCTGTGGGGCTCCAATATGGCGGAGATGCATCCAATACTCTGGACGCGTCTAACCGACAGGCGACTGAGCAATCCGCACGTAAAGGTCTGCGTGATGTCCACCTTTGAGCATCGATCGTTCGAACTTGCCGACATTCCGGTTGTGTTCACTCCTCAAACTGACCTGGCTATCCTCAACTTTATCGCCAAGTACATTATTGAGAACGATAAGGTCAACACAGACTTTGTTGGCAAACACGTCAACTTCCGCAAAGGCAATGCCGATATTGGCTACGGTCTGCGCCCTGAGAATTCACTGGAGCAGGCCGCCGAAAACAACAACGACCCCGGTGGCTCTCAGCCAATGTCCTTTGATGAGTTTGCGGCGTTTGTTGCAGATTACGATATCGAGACAGTGTCCAAGCTTAGCGGAGTACCTCAAAAGCATCTTCTGGCGATGGCGGAGCTCTACGCCGATCCAAAGACAAAGGTGATGTCCCTGTGGACGATGGGCGTAAATCAACATACCCGAGGCGTATGGGTCAACAATATGATCTACAACCTCCACCTGTTGACGGGCAAAATTTCTGAGCCAGGCAATAGTCCGTTTTCGCTAACGGGCCAGCCATCCGCATGTGGCACCGCACGTGAGGTCGGTACCTTTGCGCACAGACTTCCTGCAGACATGGTAGTTACCAATCCAGAGCACCGAAAGTTTGCGGAAAAGAAGTGGAAACTGCCTACAGGCGTTCTTCCAGACTGGGTCGGCTCCCATGCAGTGCAACAAAACCGTGATCTGAAAGATGGCAAAATCAACGCGTACTGGGTTCAGGTCAATAATAATGTGCAGGCAGCCCCTAACCTGAATGAAGAAACCTTACCCGGGTATCGCAACCCCGATAACTTTATTGTTGTCTCTGACGCTTATCCAACCGTCACCGCACAGGCGGCGGACCTTATCCTTCCCAGCGCCATGTGGGTTGAGAAGGAGGGCGCCTATGGCAATGCAGAGCGTCGCACGCAGTTTTGGCATCAACTGGTAGACGCGCCAGGGCAGGCAAAGTCCGATCTTTGGCAGCTGGTTGAGTTTTCCAAACGATTCACCACCGACGAGATCTGGCCATCAGAAATTCTGGAGGCCAACCCGGAGTTTCGCGGTAAAACGCTGTATGACGTTTTGTATGCCAACGGCCAGGTGGATCGCTATCCACTGAGCGACATTGCTGAAGGAAATCCCAATCAGGAGTCTGAGGAATTGGGCTTCTATCTGCAAAAGGGGCTGTTCGAGGAATATGCCAGCTTTGGCAGGGGAAAGGCTCATGACCTGGCGCCTTTTGACACTTATCATGAAGAGCGCGGTCTTCGCTGGCCCGTTGTCGATGGGCAGGAAACCCGCTGGCGGTTTAAGGAAGGCTCTGACCCCTATGCCAAGCCTGGCACGGATTTCGATTTCTACGGCAAGCCCGACGGCAAGGCAGTAGTTTTTGCACTGCCGTTCGAACCTGCACCGGAAAACCCGGACGAAGAATTCGATTTGTGGCTGTCTACCGGGCGAGTGCTCGAACATTGGCATTCAGGTTCAATGACACAAAGGGTGCCTGAACTGCACAAGGCCTTTCCCAACGCTGTTGTTTTCATGCACCCTGAAGATGCGAGAAAACGAAAGCTGCGGCGAGGCGACGAAGTACGCGTTATCTCCCGGCGTGGGGAGATCCGCACTCGCGTTGAAACACGCGGTCGCAATAAGCCACCAGTGGGCCTGGTGTTTGTCCCGTGGTTCGATGCGAGCCAGCTGATTAATAAAGTAACACTGGATGCTACCGATCCAATGTCCAAGCAAACCGATT
>CALINF010000264.1 GCA_938045215.1 uncultured Halieaceae bacterium
CGTTATCAATATTGCCACAGGCAACATCGACAAGCCTGGCGGGTCGATGTTTACCTTACCGGCCGTAGACCAGATTCATAACACCAGCACTGGTGGTTTCGGTCGCCATCACAGCCGCGTCCGCGGACTACCTGAATTCGACCGGGAGATTCCCGCGTCTACGTTAGCTGAAGAGATCACTACCCCGGGCGACGGGCAGGTGCGTGCGCTGTTTACAGGCGCGGGCAACCCTGTGCTGTCGACGCCGAACGGTCGCCAGCTTGATAGCGCGTTGGAACAGCTGGAGTTTATGGTGTCGCTGGACCCCTACATCAATGAAACCACGCGTCATGCAGACATCATTCTGCCGCCCACTTCACCACTGGAACACGACCACTACGACATCGGCTTTCACACCAACGCGATCCGCAACACCACCCGCTTCAACGAACCGGTGTTTGACAAACCCCAGGACAGTCTCCACGACTGGGAGATCTTTACGGCACTCGGCGACCGTGTTGCCCAGGCAATGGGACTGGAGCCACGTCCGCCACGCGCACCGCATGAGATCATCGAAGCAGGCTTGCAGGTAGGGCCTTACAGCGAGAGTCGCGGTAGCGAGCACAAGCTGTCGCTGGATGTTTTGCGAGCCAATCCTTCGGGCATTGACCTCGGGGCCCTCGTGCCAATGTTGCCAGAACGATTGTTCACACCGAACAAGCGTATCAACTGTGCTTCCCCGTTACCCATGGGCGACCTACACAGGTTGTATGAAGAATTTTCTCAAAAAGGTGACGACGGCTTGCGCCTCATTGGACGACGTCACGTGCGCTCGAACAATTCCTGGATGCATAACTACCATCGATTGGTGAAAGGGAAGGATCGATGCACTCTGCTCATGCATCCACACGACATGCAGCAGCGCAAAATTGCCGACGGAAGTGCGGTTGCACTAAGTTCTCGCGCGGGCAGCGTAACGGTTCAGGTCCAGCAGTCTGAAGATGTAATGCCTGGCGTGGTCAGCCTACCGCACGGCTACGGTCACAACCGCACCGGCATACGGATGGACACCGCGGTGGCAAACGCTGGCGTGTCCTGCAACGATGTTACAGACGAGCTATTTCTCGATAAACTGTCGGGGAATGCTGCGATCAACGGTGTGCCTGTTACGGTTGCGTCAGCGTGATTCGTGCGATCTGATTCAGTACACCCACAACACGGGGAATAGAACACCATGGACATTTCAACCATAGTATTCTGGCTGGTATTGCTAGGGGCGGTGATTTACGTCATCAATATCTACAACACCCTGGTCACGCTGAAGAACCGTTTTCTGAATTCGTTCTCGCAGATTGAAGTTCAGCTTAAGCGGCGCTACGACCTGATTCCCAACCTCGTAGAAACAGCCAAGGGTTATCTGGATCACGAGCGTGAAACATTGGAAGCCGTGATCTCCGCACGCAATGAGGCGGCGTCTATTCTCAAGGGTTTGAGTGACAGCAGTGTTGGGGGAGAGGCGATGAAGCAACTCGCCGGCGCTGAAAATGCACTGCAAGGTGCACTGGGCAAACTCAACATCACCATGGAAGCCTATCCTGACCTTAAGGCCAGCGAGAACATGCAGCAGCTGTCGGAAGAGCTGACCACGACTGAGAATCGCATCGCCTTCGCCCGCCAGGGCTACAACGATGCGGTAATGACCTACAACACCTACCGCCAGACGTTCCCGCCAGTGTTTTTCGCTGCGCGATTCGGTCACCCCACCGACGCAGAGCTACTGGAGTTTGACGACACGGAGCAAATCCAGGCCGCGCCCAAGGTTTCCTTCTAATCCCTGCGTCGCAGGCAAATTGCACGCCACGAAGCACGGCCTGACATGGATTTCTTCGAGCAGCAGGACGCCGCAAGGCGCAATACCAGATTACTGTCACTACTGTTCGCGGTTGCCGTACTGCTTCTGATACTGCTGACCAATCTGCTGGTCGCAGGATTTCTCTGGTTTGGCCAGGACTACAATCTGTATGTTGGCAGCCGCGAGGGTATGCAGGGCTTTCTATCGTATTTCAGCTGGGCCCGCTTTGGCAGTATCGGGCTCGCCATTACGGCCACTGTGGCGCTTGTGGTTCTGGTGAAATGGTGGCAGCTCTCAACCGGCGGCAAGACCGTTGCCGAAAACATGGGCGGTACCCGCATTGTGCCGCAAACCGACGATCGAGCAGAGCGACGCTGCCTGAATGTTGTGCAGGAAATCGCGCTGGCTGCAAACATGCCCGTACCCGCAGTGTACGTGCTAAATTCGGAACGAGGCATCAATGCGTTTGCAGCAGGTATTGCACCTACCGACGCAGTTGTTGCTGTCACACGGGGAACCCTGGAACACTTGACCCGCGATGAACTACAGGGCGTTATCGCGCACGAGTTCAGCCACATCCTCAACGGGGACATGCGTCTCAATATTCGGCTGGCAGCAATGCTCAAGGGCATTACCTTTGTTGGTGATGTAGGTCACTTTCTGCTGCGCGCCAGTTCGCGCCGTCGAACCGGCGGCTCGTCCAAACGTGGTAATGCAGCGGCGCTACCTCTGCTGGGCCTGGCATTGTGGGTTCTGGGCTGGCTGGGCGGCCTCGCGGCTGGCTTTATCAAGGCAGCCATCAGCAGGCAGAAAGAATATCTGGCCGATGCATCCGCCGTACAATTTACCCGACACGCCGATGGCATCGGTGATGCGCTGAAAGTGATCGGTGGCTACATTCCTGGCACTTTGGTGCACGCGGCCAGAGCGAACGAGATGTCGCACATTTTTTTCGGCCAGATACAGCACAGCCTGTGGCAAGTGTTTGCGACCCATCCCCCGCTGGAGAGCCGCATTCTGCGCATTGATCCGCGCTGGAACGGTGAGTACATCAAACGCAAGGTGCGTCATTATGACGATACACCCTCTCGGCCAGGATCTGGTGAGGTGGGCGTGGGGCGCGCCGCCCTGGTTGCCGCCGCAATGGCATCCGCCGCGGATAGCCTGGAGAATACGCAAGAGGTTGTCTCCGACGCCGACTTTGGCCCCACGCCCGAGGCGCTGGAGCAGGAGCTGGCACAGCGCCATGACTTGCCCACTGCGTTCGTGCAGCAAAGTCGAGAGCCTCTGGGCGCCAGTGCGCTGGTGCTTGCACTCCTGTCCAGTCGTGATCCCAGCGTGCTTAAAAAGCAGCTTACGCTGATTGAGAATAGTCATCCCCAATCCATGGCAGACATGGTGTATACCGTAACTCCCGGCGTCCAGCAGTTGGCACCGCCTCAACGCCTGCCGCTACTGGAGCTGTGTATCCCGACACTCAAAAGTATGTCGCTGGCCCAGTATCGCGTTTTCAAGAACACCCTGCTGCGTGTCATACAAGCCGACAGCAGAACCGAGTTGTTCGAATGGTGCTTTTTTCAACTCGTTAGGCATTGCCTTGATCCCGAATTCTTTGCGGTAAAACCCAGCAAACCACGCTTTCGTTCGCTCAAAAAAGTTCGCCAGCCTATCCAGGTGGTGATCTCGGTGTTGGCTCATGAGGGGGTGGGTGATGCACAACGCGCATTCGCACTCGGTGTAAGTGAACTGGGTATGAACAAGTTGGCGCTGATGCCACGCGAGCAATGCAGTGTTTCACTCTTTAGCAAGTCTGTGCATGATCTGGCCGACTGCTACCCGCTGCTCAAGCCCAGGCTGCTCAAGGCAATGGCTCTGGCAGCTGCAGAAGATGGCGTAGTGTGTGAAGTTGAGCGCGAGATTATCGCCAGCATAGCGGCTGTTATGGACTGCCCGGTACCTAACGACCTGCGTGAACGCTATAGCTAGCACTAGCTTTCAGGCAGAAGTGGTCGATCTCACCTGAGTCACTTTCGTTTCTGAAAATTCCTGCTAAGGTAAATGACAGCAGATTGGGTGAAGGATCACCCGCTGCAGAAACAGCTTCATCTCCCATCCCATTACCCAGAACAAGGAGGTTCCGGCTATGGATATGCAACACATCGCGACCCGTGGAGAACAGGGCTACGCCCCTCCCCCACCCAAGCCCCGCCATTTCGCGTTATCGCGCACAACTGACAGAGTGCTCCAGATCCTGCTCGAAGAAGATCTTGCGAGAGTCAGGGCAGATCGCGTCGCAGAGGAACTCGGCATCAGCGGCACTACACTGCGCCGGCGTCTGCGCGGCGACCACACCAGTTACCAGTTTCTGCTCGACAGAGCGAGACAATATCGCTGCGAGAAACAGTTACGAGAAAAGTGGCTGCCGGGGAAATGTCTGGCCGATGATCTGGGTTATCTCGAGGTGAACAGCTTCTACCGCGCCTTCCGGCGCTGGACAGGCATGAGCTATAGCCAATACAAGGTTCAGTACTGCTTTTAGCCGATGGAATCAGCGTACTATGCTGTCACCCTCTGGCTACCGACCATTACCCTGTTGCGGCCTGCCGCCTTGCCTTCATACAGGGCGGCATCCGCGCGGGCAATGCAAACCTCAAGCGTCTCGCCTTTGCGGAAAGTAGCAACACCAAACGTCAGGGTAATAGAGAGTCGCTGCCCTTCAAAATCAAATACGTTGTCGCCGATCGTGTCGCGCAGCTTTTCCGCCAGTAACGCTGCACCGTTGGAGTCGGTTTCCGGCAGTAAAAGAATAAACTCCTCACCGCCCCAGCGTCCCAATCGGTCAATATCGCGTATCCGGTCGCGCAAGATCGCGGCCGCACGTGAAAGGACATGGTCACCACAGGCGTGGCCATATTTGTCGTTGAACGATTTAAAATTATCGATATCGGCCAGAACGATACTGAAGCCTTTGCCGCCACGGAACATCCGCTGCACCTCCACCTCGGCCTCTTCCCTGAAACCACGACGATTGTACAACCCTGTCAAAGGATCCACCCTCGCGGCCTCGCCCAGTTGCTCGTTGGCTATGCTCAAGGCTTGCGTGCGTTCGGCCACAACTTGCTCCAGGTGACTCATATTGGCAGTAAAGCGATTTGCCAGAGAAACGGCCATGGCCAGCATAATGGCAACGAACCCAAACGGGACAAGTCGGGTGGTATCAACCGCTACAAAATCAATCAGCAGGTCATTCACGCAGGCAGCAATAAATATCAGCACACCCAGAAACAGAGTACGGGCTTCCGGATGGCGGTCGCGCAATTTGTGCAACATCAGCACGGGCGTCAGCACAAGTGCAGGCACGGTCCATACCTGCCAAATTCGCAGCGTTTCAGCGTGAATATCATGGCCCGGGACCAGCACCACAATCAGAGCAGCCACAGGAAAGCTGAGTTGATACGTGCGTAAGTATCGCCCTATAGGTTCGTCCAGCAATGACCACACAGTTTGTATCGCCAGTGCCGGGAACAGGTAGATAGCACCAAACTCGATTTTTTTGTAGGTCAGGAACGGAATGTCTACTGCATATTTCAGTTGACTAAGCATCAACCCATAAATGCCAATATTGACCGCCATCAGACCAAACCACAGGAAGCTGCTCAGCTGTGGGTTTCGACGATAGAGATAGATATGGTAAAGGCCAAAGCCAACAAAAAACAAACACGCCAAAACTTGCGGCAACTGACTGAGCACACCATCCACTACCAGACCCGCGTAGTTGCCAATTTTGAATTCACCATCGAACGGGCCACTACCCCAGCGTGCCGGTATGCCGCCTTCTCCGCCCCAGACTCGCAACGCAATAACCACGGTACCGTCTTTGGCGATCGCAGAGGTTGGCAAGGGGTAGATGTACTCCCGATCATATTCGGGTTCACTGAGCGGAGGCAGCTTACCGCGCCCTCCCAGAAGTTTGCCACCGGCATAGAGCTCATAGGCGCTCATTACCTTACCAATACGAATACCGAGCTGCTCTCGGTCTTCCCAGAGCCCGGCATCGCCCGACTCCAGCTCAATGGACAAACGATACCAGGCGAACTGCTCTACGCTTGGGTAGCCACCCAAGGCCCAGCGATCCGGTACCCGGCGTGTATCCCACCCAGTATCATCTAGTGCAGGTGATGACCACGAGGCATCATCGCCCAGTTGAAAGCGCCAGCGGCCATGCAAAGAAAAACCCAGGCCGAGGTCTTCTTCAGTGACCAGCGGCACAAGATTTGTCGAAACAGACTCCACCACCTGCGCCATAGCCAAAGGTGCTGTCAGAAAAGACAAGACCAGAAGCAGCGCAGGTTGGAATGATTTTCTAAGTGCTATCATGCGGCGATTATAGACCTCGAAACTCAGATAGTGGGTGCCCGGGCCAAAAACCTTGAACAGAGTCACACTACTGCCGTGGCAGCGCAACAAATCCAGCAAAGCGTACCCTATAATAATGTGCATCAGGGAACGGACCGATTGCATGGACGCTAAACGGTAATCGAGCTATCAATACATGATCACAAGCCTGTTTCTAGTCGCACTTATCATCACGCTGGTAGCGACCTCTGCCTGTCGTTGGGTGGGGCTCGTAGACCAACCAGATGAACGCAAGCGACATGTCGGTAGCGTTCCCTTATCTGGCGGTATCGCCGTTTTTATCTCCATAGTGGTAGGCAC
>CALINF010000265.1 GCA_938045215.1 uncultured Halieaceae bacterium
GCATTGGCGTATACGCGGCACGGATGGCCGTGCATCTCTACCTCAACCAACTCATGGGGCTTTCCCGCACCTGTCACTATCGCTAGCGCTTCTGCATGCTTCATCGCTCGTTCTCTTTTTATTGTGTTGATGTGATTGATAGCGCCAGGATTCGTCTTGTCTGTCTCACGCGGTCTGTCGAGACTGCAGGCGCTCAATAGCGCTTAACAAAACCTCGTCCATCTCACTGTGCTTTGTTGCCACAGACTCCGCAAGTGTCAGACGCATATCCACAGACCAGAATCGGCGCAAATGATCTTCCGTCTTAGCGACCGCATTATCCGCCCCGTAAGTTGCAGCAAAATTCCTAGCAATCTGGTTGCCCATCCGAATCAGTTGTTGCACTTGTTGTGTGGCCATGAGCAGATTACCCCATTCCCTTTAATCGCTAGTCAAGCTGGCAGACATTGATCGGCAGCGCAATGCCAACAGGTATCAAATGTAGCTGGGTTGAGACTACTGCACGCTTTACAGCTCCATTCAGGCGCCGCTGAGTCTGCCGATACATACGACAAGGCAATGCGTGCACGTTCTTCATCGCGGTCATGTAGCACGAAGAGTTCCGGCCAGATATCTATCGGCGCAAGTTCACCCATCGCTCCCGACGCATACTCGTTGTGAATCACACAGCGTATAGACAACTGATCCAGACTGCTTTTGGCCTGGGCAACCATGATGAGACTTTGATGCGTGTAGACCAGCTTCATGAACTTACCCTCAGCCTCTCAGGATGAGTGTAGATTTGCTGTCGTTGCGGCTGCACGTGCCCCAGCAAGGTCAGGCCACTGGCCTGGGCATATTCAATGGCCAGTGCGGTAGGCGCTGAAACCGCCGCCAGAATGGGAATGTTGGCGGCGGCTGTCTTGGCTACCATTTCGTAACTCGCCCGACTGCTCACCAACGCGTAGCCACAGGGATCAACACCCGCGCTAGCCATGGCACCAATCAGCTTATCCAGCGCATTGTGACGGCCAACATCCTCGCGCACTGCAACAAGACTCCCGTCTGCATTAAAGAATGCGGCTGCATGCGCAGAGCCTGTGGAGGCGCGCAGTGTTTGATGCGTGCCAATCTCTGAAACGCCCTGACCTATATGATGAAGGGAAACGGAGCAATCGGCCGTCACTGTACTGGCGGGCAATAATGCCTGCTCCAACGACTCAGCTCCGCACAATCCACAACCGGTTCTGCCTATCAGATTACGGCGCCGCGCCTTGAGCCGGTCGAACGCGTCTCCATCGATACGCAACTGCAATTCCAAACCCCGCTCAGCTTTCACCACTTGAGCGTCATAAAGTTGATCAGGCGACTGCAATATCTGCTCGGACAAACTGAAGCCCAACGCGAAATCCTCAAGGTCGAGCGGTGTCATCATCATCACCACATGCGAAATTCCGTTGTAAACCAGCGCTACAGGAACCTCTACTATGACGTGATCGCTTTCGGCCGATAACTGCGTACCGGCCCAACTGCAGCGTGTTACCTCAAGCGCACCGGTGAGTGGAAAGTCACTCAATCGACTATCGCCTGTGCCAGCAGACCCTGTTGACGACGATCGAACGTCTGCTGCCGCGATTGCCATGCTGAGGGCTCGTTCACGAGAATCACCTGCACTGCCGTTACCTTGTACTCTGGGCAATTAGTGGCCCAATCGGAGTTGTCAGTCGTGACGACATTAGCGCCCGACACAGGGTGATGAAACGTGGTGTACACCACACCTGGTTTCACTCGCTCAGAAATCCGGGCGCGTAATACGGTATTGCCTGCTCGGCTTGTAACACCCAACCAGTCGTTATCCTTGATGCCCCGATCCTCGGCGTCCGCAGGATGGATTTCAAGCAGGTCTTCCTCATGCCACTGGGAGTTCTCCGTGCGCCGCGTCTGCGCGCCCACATTGTATTGCGTCAGAATTCTCCCTGTCGTCAACAGTAAGGGAAATCGACGATTCGCACGTTCATCTGTGGGAATAAACTCTGTTGGCACGAAGTTGCCCTTGCCGCGGACGAACTCGCCCACATGCATCGTCTGTGTTCCCGCCGGTGCAGCATCATTGCACGGCCATTGAATGCTGCCATTTACATCCAATGCCTCGTAGCTAACACCTGCAAACGTGGGCGTCAGGCGCGCAATCTCCGCCATGATCTCGCGCGGATGAGCGTAGTCGAACTCACACCCAAGCGCATTGGCCAGTGCAGCCGTGACCTCCCAGTCTTCCTTGCCACTGCGCGAGGGCATCACTTTGCGCACGGGTGATATTCGCCGCTCGGCATTGATGAACGTGCCATTTTTCTCCAAAAAAGATGAGCCAGGAAGAAACACGTGTGCGTATTTGGCTGTTTCGTTCAGGAAAATATCCTGCACGATAAGACACTCCAGCGAGCTTAGAGCCGCCTCGATGTGTTGCGTATTAGGGTCAGACTGAGCGACATCCTCTCCCTGACAATACAAGCCCTTGAAGCCACCATCGATTGCAGCATCGAACATATTGGGAATACGCAACCCGGGTTCGGGGTCTAGCGTCACCTGCCAATCGGCTTCGAACAATGCGCGTACATCCGGATCGGATATATGACGATAGCCCGGCAACTCATGCGGAAACGAGCCCATATCACACGAGCCTTGTACATTGTTTTGTCCGCGCATGGGATTGACCCCCACACCCTCGCGACCCAGGTTCCCCGTGAGCATGGCCAGATTCGCTATCCCCATAACTGCAGTTGAGCCCTGGCTATGCTCTGTTACACCCAGTCCATAATAAATCGCGCCATTGCCCGCGCTCGCGAAAAGCCTGGCGGCCGCACGCACGATCGGTGCATCCACGCCGGTTACATCGGCCGTAGACTCCGGCGCATGTCGCGGGTCACTGATAAACGCCATCCACTGCGCAAAAGCGTCTGCATCACAACGCTGTGCAATAAAATCAGCATCATGTAACTCTTCAGCAACGATGACATGCGCCAAAGCGTTCAATAGCGCTACGTTGGTTCCGGGGTTGAGCGCCAGATGATAGTCCGCGTTGATATGCGGCGTATGCACCAGTTCAATGGTGCGCGGATCAATCACTATGAGCTTGGCACCCTCGCGTAGGCGGCGCTTGAGACGCGATCCAAACACCGGGTGTGCCTCGGTGGGATTGGCC
>CALINF010000266.1 GCA_938045215.1 uncultured Halieaceae bacterium
TCAGAGGACGAGATACCTGAAGATCAGCAGGTATTCCTCGAACTCAACGCCGAATTGGCAGAGGTGTGGCCCAATATCACTGAAATGAAGCCACCACCGGCCGACGCCGAGGAATGGGCAAACAAGCCCAACAAACTGGCACTTTTGGAACGCTGATGCTCACAGTTGAAATACAAAAAACCCCGCCAAGAGCGGGGTTTTTTGTGTCCATTGCTCTGTTACACTCACAGCATGAATGACAACTTGAACGAGCGGGAACATCCGGAAGAGCGACACGGCTTTCATGTTGATTGGCGCGTCGCGTTCGGGCTGATTGTCACGCTGATCTGGATCTCTGCCGGGCTGTTCTATCTGCTGTCTATTGTCGGCGCTGGAAACTTCGTCTACTTACCTACCGCAGATATCGGCAGCTTTCTCGAGGGCGCCTTCGCACCTCTGGCGTTTCTGTGGCTAGTCATTGGGCACTTCATGCAGCAGAAGGAAATCACCGCCAACACAAAGGCCATCAATATACAGGAGCGCAGCGCACGCCGGCTGGAAGTGCATTCAGCCCGCGACAGCTACTTTAAGCTACTTAACCTGGTGCAGGATCAGCTGGGGAATATTGCAGCCTTTCACTATGTATCGGTCTGCGGGCCTACCGGGATCGGGGAGATCACGGCAGAAGAATTCACAGAGCAGCGTACCCATATGAGCACGGGCGACAGCGCCTGGTTCATTCGCAAGCTCATTTCCTACTCCGTCAATTTCCGCAATGACCCTGAAGGGCTGCATGAGGTCTTTTATGGCACCGATATTCGCTCGCGCCACTCCAACAACTTCGCACGTACTTTCCGCAAATTACTGGATGCAGCCGAAGCTGTAGACACTGATGAAATGGTAACCGATGCGTTATTACAGGGTTCTGCGTCGGGTCTTCTTTACCGCATTATTCTGAATGTACGCGGCGATCTGGAGATGAACCCTATCACCGGATTTAATGCCACCCCGACTCAGGTGAACGCACCAACAGGCACCGCGCCTCAAGATAGCCAGACCTAGGACGCCTCAATACCCAACGTTCGATCAGGGTGAACGCCATCAACGTAGCCCATAAAAGCGGCGTGGATATTATAGCCCATCAGCTCACGGGTTCGCCTGGGTAGAGTAGCTGCGACCTCGCGTGGTACAGACAGGATCATATTCTCCAGCTGCCGGGCCCAACCCGGGCAGTACTGGGGTGTAACTATCAGCCGCGAGGCGTCCGACAGATTAGCACCACCGCGGTGATACAGTGTGCCCTTGGCAATCATCAATGAACCCGATGGCATCGTGGCCTTAATGCTGTCGGCTCGCGGCTGTAGATCTTCATCCACCTGTTTAGCCTGCGCGCCATACAAACCGCCATCAGTCGGTAGTGTCGCTATCTCCGCTTGTCCCCACTGGTGACTTCCGGGGATAATTTCGGTCGCGCCATTGGTCTCGGTCGTGTCATCGATCGCCCAGAAGGTACTCACACCGAAGGGTTGATGGGGGCGCGCAACGGCAACCTGTTCATCATCGCAATGCCAACCCTGCACGCTCTCACCGGGAAGCAGATTGATGGCGAGCAACGCAGACAACAAGCAAGAGTGTCCCAGTTCGCGCTCGGCAAAAGCCAGTGCGAGCGGGTGCGTAATCATGGCAGAGAATACATCAGGCGACTTTGCGATCAGGCTGTAAACGCGATTTGACTTAAAGCCTTCAAAATCATTACGGCCTGTTTTGGTCAGGTGAGGTGCTAAAGCAGCGCGAACGAATGCCACCTGATCAGGCGGCATGACGTCGTGAAAAATAATATAACCGTCGCGATCGTATCGTGAGCAGACTTGCTCAAAGCTCTCCCCGTTGAGCCAGGGAGCAAGTAAGGATGAATCCACTGGGTGCATCATCGCTGAGGCACTTCGTCTGCATTGACTGCATATACCACAGCAATTGCCCCGATTATTTGGCGATAATTACGAATCTGTGAGGTCGCAGTCTCAGGTAAACAGTGACTCGCCAGACAAACCCTGCGTTTCCATCATACCGCGCAGGCGCTTGAGCGCTTCCACCTGAATCTGACGCACGCGCTCACGGGTCAGGCCGATCTCTCGCCCAACTTCTTCAAGGGTACTGGTCTCGTAACCGCGCAGGCCAAAACGGCGTGATACCACCTCACGCTGCTTTTCACTGAGCTCGTCGAGCCATATCGCAATACTCTCCTTGATATCGTTTTCCTGCAGAACCTGGGAAGGGTCACTTACGCTGCTATCAGCAATAGTATCGACCACGGCGCGATCCGAGTCTGGCCCTACTGGTGTATCTACAGAGGTCACTCGCTCATTCAGACCCAACAGGCGCTTAACATCGGCGGCTGGTTTATCCAGCATATCTGCTATCTCTTCCGCTGACGGCTCATGGTCGAGCTTCTGTGTCAGCTCCCGAGCTGCACGCAGGTACACATTCAATTCTTTCACCACATGTATGGGTAGCCGAATCGTTCGAGTCTGGTTCATGATCGCCCGCTCAATAGTCTGACGAATCCACCAGGTCGCATAGGTCGAGAAGCGAAAGCCACGCTCAGGATCAAACTTTTCAACGGCTCGGATTAAGCCGAGATTGCCTTCTTCGATGAGGTCGAGCAATGTGAGCCCACGATTAAGATAGCGACGGGATATTTTCACCACCAGCCGCAGGTTGCTCTCAATCATGCGCTTGCGCCCGGCGTCATC
>CALINF010000267.1 GCA_938045215.1 uncultured Halieaceae bacterium
GGCTGGCCTTCGAATACTGGATCTTACCCATATGTTGTCCGGGCCCTACGGCGCCATGATTCTGGCTGACCTGGGTGCAGAGACGATCAAGGTTGAACCGCTGCATGGCGAAGGTACGCGCAAGTTGTTGGCCACCGACCCCAACAACTCACTGGAAGGCCAGGGTGCTTATTTCATCACACTCAACCGCAATAAGCAGAGCGTGGCGCTGGACCTTAAGTCAGAGCACGGCCTCGAAGTGTTTTATGACCTGGTGCGAGAGTCGGATATTGTTATTGAAAATTTCAGCGCAGGGGTCGCCGGCAAGCTCAAGATTGACTACGCCCACCTTGCCACAATCAATCCGCGCTTAATCAATTGCTCTATCAGTGGCTTCGGCTCAGATGGTCCCAACTTTCAGCGCCCAGCCTTCGATCAGGTCGTTCAGGCTCTGGGCGGTGGGATGTCCATCACCGGAGCAGACCCTGATCATCCCATGCGCGCTGGCATCCCCATCGGCGATCTTGGTGGCGGTATGTTTGGCGTAATGGGCATTCTGGCAGCGCTGTACGAGCGCGAGCGCAGTGGTAAGGGCCAGCACGTCGATATCTCTATGCTCGATTGCCAGATCTCCATGCTGAACTACATGGCCACCATGCACTTTCTTTCCGGCGAGAATCCACACCCCATTGGCAATTCCCATTTTGTGCACGTGCCTTACAACAGCTATGCCACCAAGGACGGCCACATCATCATTGCGGTCATTGTTGACCGCTTTTGGGACAACCTGCTCGAGGTGGTTGATTACGAGCCGTTCAAGAATGAAAAGTACAAAACTCAGCCAGGACGGCTTGAAGATAAGACCCTGATCGACTCCAAGCTTAATGAGATTTTTTCCACGCAAACCTCCCGGTACTGGCTGGATCGGCTGAACGAAAAGCGTATTCCCTGTGCCAGAGTCAATAACTTCAGCGAGGCCATGAGTGATGAGCAGGTGCTGTCGCGCAATATGGTGGTTGATCTGAAGCATCCCAGTGGTGCATCGACGAAAGGCCCCGGCAACCCGATCAAGCTGTCGCGCACGGGCGACGAATCGTTTTCTCCGGCGCCATTGCTGGGTCAGCACACCAGTAGTGTGCTGTGCGAACTGCTGGGCTACGCCGATGCCGACATTGAACGCCTGCGCGCGGAAGGGGCGATCGCATGAATACAGAGCACATCAGTATTAATGAGGTAGGCCCCAGGGACGGACTGCAGGCGCAGTCGCAGCATCTGACTCTCACGCAGCGCCAACAATTGGTGGAGGCATTGCTGGCGGCGAATCTTCGCCAGATCGAAGTGGGGAGTTTTGTGTCGCCCAAGGCGGTACCTCAGATGGCCGGTACCGACGCCCTGTTTGCAGCACTGCATGCCCCCGAGGGTGTTCGTCTCAGCGCTCTGGTGCCGAATATGCGCGGTTACGAAAACGCGGTTGCCGCCGGTGTTAAAACGGTTGCCGTAGTGGCGTCGGCAACAGAGACCATGAACCAGAAAAACATCAATATGAGCCTGGCCCAGGCGTTCGAAGTCTCGCGCAGCATTATTGAGCGTGGGCACAGCGAAGGTATAACAGTCCAGGCGTATTTATCGGTCGCCTTCGAGTGCCCGTTCGAAGGCCCGGTTGAGCCTGACCTTATTCGTGCGCAGGCCCAGCAGCTGGCGGCATGGGGTGCAGATGAGATCGTGATTGCCGACACTATTGGCGCTGCCAATCCTGCGCAGGTGCAATCACTGATGACACCATTGATAGCCGAGCATGGCAGCGAACGTCTTGCCTGCCATTTTCATGACACGCGAGCCATGGGGCTGGCGAACGTCTTTGCAGCGATACAGAGTGGCGTGAGGCGATTTGACAGTGCGCTCGGCGGATTGGGCGGTTGTCCTTTCGCGCCGGGTGCAAAAGGTAATGTGGCCACGGAGGACGTGGTCATGATGTGCGAGCAGATGGGCTTTTCGACCGGGGTGGATATGCCTGCACTGTTGCGAGCCGTTGCGTTGGTTAGCGAGATGACGGGTGTGCAACAAGGTGGCCGGGCACACTACTGGATAACTAACAACGCCGCGTGACGCGACGACAACACACAATGAACATCGAGGAGAAATAGCGCATGGCGTATCGGCTTGGCGTTGACGTTGGAGGCACATTTACCGACGTGCTGCTGATGAACGAAGTGACGGGTGAAACCCATACGGCCAAAGTGCCGTCAACACCGGAGGATTCGTCACTGGGCGTATTGAACGGGGTGGGAAGAATCTGCGAAGAATCTGGCGTGAACCCCCACGATATTCAGCTGGTGATGCACGGTACGACCGTAGCAACCAATGCAGTACTGACCGGACGAGGCGCGCGTGTGGGGCTGGTAACCACCGCAGGATTTGAAGACACACTCCAGGTGGCACGCTCCTTTTGCCCCGGCGGTCTGGGTGGCTGGGTCAGCTTTATCAAGAAACCCCTGTTGGCTCCGCTGGAATTGACTACGGGTGCCACAGAACGAATTGGGGCCGATGGCTCGGTAGTGACTCCGCTGGACGAGGCGGCGCTGCGCGAAAGCCTGACGGCTTTACGTGAGCGCGGTGGTATCGAGGCGCTCACCATCTGCTTTATCAACGCCTATATCAACGACGAGCACGAGCAGCGTGCCCGGGAAGTAGCGCGCGAAATATTTGCTGACACCCCCATTTCAATCTCCAGTGAAGTCGTGCCTGAAATGCAGGAGTACGAGCGCACTGAGACTACCGTCGTGAACTCCTACGTGCGTCCCGAAGTTGAAACCTACGTGAACAACTTACAACAGGCGCTCAGTGATCGAATGGGACCAGACACACTGCTGTCGATTCTGCGTTCTGACGGTGGTCTGGCTTCTGCACGTGCGTCTGCAGAATCACCGGTGAATCTGTTGATGTCAGGTCCTGCCGGTGGCGTATCGGGCGCTATCTACTTCTGCAGTCGTGCGGGTTACGACGATATCCTGACTTTCGACATGGGTGGTACCTCCACCGATGTGGCATTGATCCAGAACTCACGTGCCCGGGTGCGGCGCGAGACCATTGTCGGTGATGTTCGGGTGCGGGCACCGTCGGTGGATGTGCGCACTGTAGGTGCGGGAGGCGGCTCGATAGCTTTCGTACCAGAACTGACGCGGGCGCTGCGAGTGGGTCCTGAGTCTGCCGGTGCAGTGCCTGGACCTGCCTGTTACATGAAAGGTGGCGAGCAACCAACGGTATGTGATGCCAACGTGGTACTGGGTTACCTGCCCTCGGATGTGCAGCTGGGTGGCAAGATGGAGATCAACCGCGAAGCGTCTGTAAAGGCGGTGCAGCAGGTGGCCGACGCCATGGGTATCGACCTGATGGAAGCCGCCGAAGGTATTATTAAGATCGTGAACGAGTCGATGTTCGGCGCGCTGCGTTTGGTATCGGTCGAACAGGGCTATGATCCGCGCGATTTCGCCCTGGTTGGCTTTGGTGGCGCGGGACCACTGCATGCCAATGCGCTGGGTATCCTCACCGATGCCTGGCCCGTCATTGTGCCACCAGGCCCTGGCGTGCTGTGTGCCTACGGCGACGCGACCACACAGCTACAGGATGAGGCGGCTCGCACCTATCTTACGATGGCAGGCGATCTTTCAGACGAGCAATTACTGGCGGATCTGCACGAGCTGCAGATTCGCGCTGGCGAATCTCTGGTGGCAGATGGTATTCCAATACACGACCATGAGATTAGCTTTCAGGCTGACCTGCGTTATGCCGGGCAGGCCTTCCAGATTACGGTGGATTTCACCGAGGACGAGCTCAAAACGCGCGGCGTTGCCCTGCTTACGGAGCAGTTTGATGCAGAGCACGAGCAGCTGTTTACTTTCAAGCTGGGTGATGGTCACGAAATACTTATGATTCGTGCGGTAGCCAAAGCGCGCGCCAAGGCAATTGCAGAACTAAAAATGGGACAAGCAGGCACGTCACTCGAAGAGTGTCGTATTCATGAAAGTCGATTCTACTTCGATGGCCAGTGGCATGACATTTACCTGTATGACCGCAACCTTCTCGATGAGGGACTTGTTGTGCCAGGTCCGTCGATTGTCAGTGAAATGGATTCTACGACTGTAGTGCTGCCGGGCTATGAGGCGACGGTTGATAGTGTGGGTAATCTGCTGATTACGCCTGCAAAACAGGGAGGGCAGTAACATGACTGCAACGCTTAAACAGACCAACGAAACGCCTCTGAACTCGGTTGCTGTTGATGGGGTTACCGTCGACATTATTGAGAACGCGCTGCGGAACGCGCGTGAGGAAATGGACGCGGTGCTGTTTCGCACGGCGATGTCACCCGGTATTCGTGAGCAAGGTGACTGTTTTCCCATGATCGCCAACAGGGATGGCAAGATGGTGGTGGGGCAGTTTGGTTCGTTCATTGGCCCTTTTCTGGAAGCCTACGACGCCGAGATTGAAGAAGGCGACATCATCCTGACTAATGACCCCTATATGTGTAACGCAGCGGTATCGCATTTGCCTGACTGGGTGGTGCTGGTGCCCGTATTCAAAGATGGTCGCCTGATCGCCTGGTCGGCGATGTTTGGTCACATGTCGGATAACGGCGGCATGGTGCCGGGGTCGATTCCCATCGAGGCTACTACCATTTATCAGGAAGGAATCCGCATTCCACCCACCAAGCTGTACAAGAAAGGTGTACTGCAGACGGATCTGTTGGAGCTTATCCTGCACAACGTGCGCACGCCGCAGTGGAACCGGTTCGATTTGAACGCGCTGGTAGCTGCCTGCAACACAGCGGCCAAGCGGTGCGTTGAGCTGGCGGAGCGTTTTGGGGACGACGTACTGGTATCTACCATGGATATCATGCTCGATCGCAACCACGCCGCAATGAAACACATTATCGAAATGTTCATTCCCGAAGAGCCACGCGAATTCGAGGACTATTTGTGTGACGACGGCATGGGCATGGGCCCGTACCGGATTAAATGCAAAATGTGGC
>CALINF010000268.1 GCA_938045215.1 uncultured Halieaceae bacterium
TCTCCTTTGTAGCCTGTCCCTCTGCGCCCTGTTGGTGCGTTCAGATTACATCACACGACAACTTCGGCCAGATCGCCCTTATTCTCCAACCAGCTCTTGCGATCGCCTGCGCGCTTTTTCGCCAGTAACATGTCGAGCATCTCGTTGGTACCATCACCAGCGTCCAGATCAAGTCGCACCAATCGGCGAGTGTCAGGATCCATAGTGGTTTCTCGCAGCTGCAACGGATTCATCTCTCCCAGACCCTTGAACCTTTGCACATTCACTTTGCCGCGCTTTTTCTCGGCTTCTATGCGATCCAGAATACCCTGTTTCTCGGCTTCATCCAGCGCGTAGAAGACCTCCTTGCCAATATCGATTCTATACAACGGAGGCATCGCAACATAGACATGCCCTGCCATAACCAATGCGCGGAAGTGCCGCACAAACAGCGCACAGATCAGTGTCGCAATGTGCAGGCCGTCGGAGTCGGCATCAGCAAGGATGCAAACCTTGTGGTAGCGCAAGCCAGACAGATCGTCACTGGCTGGGTCGATACCGAGCGCAACGGAGATATTATGTACCTCCTGCGAAGCGAGAATCTCCTGGGAATCCACTTCCCAGGTATTCAGAATTTTACCGCGCAGTGGCAGGATCGCCTGAAACTCGCGATTACGGGCCTGCTTGGCGGAGCCCCCTGCCGAGTCACCCTCCACCAGAAACAACTCGCCGCGAGCCGGATCTTCGCCGGAGCAGTCCGCCAGCTTGCCCGGCAGTGCCGGACCGGACGTCACCCTCTTGCGCACAACCTTTTTGGCAGAGCGCAACCGGTTCTGGGCGCTGTTGATAAACATCTCCGCCAGTTTCTCTGCCTCCCCTGTATGCTGATTCAGCCACAGGCTGAATGCATCCTTGGCGACACCGGAGACAAAAGCCGCGGCCTGGCGTGACGACAGCCGCTCCTTGGTCTGGCCCGAGAACTGGGGATCTTCCAGCTTCGAAGACAAGACGTAGCAACACCGATCCCAGATATCGTCAGGTGTCAGCTTCACGCCCCGCGGCAACAGAGAGCGCAGCTCACAGAAATCTCGTATCGCGTCCAGCAATCCGGTTCTCAGTCCGTTGACGTGGGTTCCGCCCTGCGCGGTGGGGATCAGATTCACATAAGACTCTGCAATCACCTCACCCTGCTCTGGCAGCCACTGTACCGCCCAATCCACCGCCTCGCTGGAACCGCCCAGGCTGCCCACAAAAGGCTCTTCGGGAATACACGGATAGTCTATCGTGGCATCGGCCAGATAATCAGTAAGCCCATCCTCGTAGTACCACTCGTCTGTCTCGTTCTTTTTCTCGTCCTTGAACGTCACTTTCAAACTCGGGCACAGCACCGCTTTTGCCCGCAACACGTGGCGCAGGCGACTGACGGAGAAGTTGGTCGAGTCAAAGTATTTGCCGTCAGGTGTGAAGCGCACAGTTGTACCAGTATTGCGCTTGCCGCAGGTGTCGATTATCTCCAGGTCCGAGGCTTTTTCGCCTCCGGTAAAACGCATGCGATAGACACTACCGTCACGACGAATGGTAATCTCCAGATCGCTGGACAGGGCATTGACCACCGATACGCCCACCCCATGCAGACCGCCACTGAACTGGTAGTTTTTGGACGAAAATTTGCCGCCGGCGTGGAGCGTGGTCAAGATTACTTCCACCCCGGGCAGGCCTTGCTCTGGATGTATATCGACGGGCATACCACGACCGTCGTCGCTCACGCTCACAGAGCCATCCTTATACAGTATGACGTCGACCTGACTGGCGTGCCCGGCCAGCGCTTCGTCGACACTGTTATCGATAACTTCCTGCGCGAGATGGTTTGGACGAGTAGTATCGGTGTACATACCCGGTCGTTTGCGGACCGGCTCAAGGCCGGTAAGGACTTCAATATCTTCTGCTGTGTACTGGCTCATTCCCGCTTACTGTCTGCTCAGGTGAAAGGCTTGACGCATTGTACACAAGCCGCAACGGAATACTCTTTCTTGTTACGAATATCCGCCTGATTCGAGATCAACCACGAACTCTCGACTGGTCACCCTGGAAACGCCTGTGTGAATATCGCCCTCGGGCGTCAGTTCCAGCCAGCGGTAGCCCGGCCCCTTGTCATCGACTCTGAAGTCTTCAAGATCGGGCGCAAACTGCACACAGGTCGAGGGGGAGGCCATCAGTTTCACGCCGTTGCGCTCAAAATCTACCTGTTGATGCACATGACCCCAGAGTATCCCTTTAACTTCGGGATGCTGATCTGTGAGATCAAACAGCGCGTCGGCATCAGACACCTGTTGCTTGTCCAGCCAGTCGGAGCCCACCGGTACCGGCTGGTGATGGAGACAAATTAATACGTGTGCGTCTTTCTCTCGCGCGCGCTGGAGTGCTTGCTCAAGGAGAGCAATCTGCTCACGCCCAAGCCGGCCACCCACCTCACCTGGTATCTGGGAATCCAGCATCACAATATGCCAGCACCCTATCGAAACCTCGCTATAGAGCCGGCTATCACCCGTGAATGCTCTCTCCATGGCATCTCGATCATCATGGTTGCCTGGCAGCCAGCAATGAGGCACGGCAAATTGATCCAGATAACCCGCCAGTCGTGTGTATGCGTTCTCAGCACCATGGTCGGAAAGGTCGCCTGTGGCCAGAATGAGATCGAGAGCAGTGCGCTCCTGCCGCACGATCTGTAAAACAGCGCCCAGTGAGTCGTCTGTATCCATCTCCAGCAGAGTGCCACCGCGGCTCTGGCTAAGGTGACAGTCGGTCACCTGTACTACTGAGATAGAGTCACTTTGGGGTGTAATAGACAGGATGGATGGCGATTGATTGGGCATGATATCGCTACGGGGCTCAGGCATCCGGCGCCAGGGTGATCTGCGCGTGTCCATTGGCAAGGCAATGCTCCAGCCATTCGGCCAGGAACTGGTTCTGCTGGGTCTTCTCGTCCTGCTGATACATGCGCGCGTTTGGATACTGATAGCGACCCTGAACACGGCGATGCGACTGGAACACACCCACTTCAAGCATCGCAGCATCATGGTAGGCGCGCACTTCAATACGCAAGTTGCCCAGCCATTCAACGCTCGCGTGAGCCTGTGTCAGGCGAAAAATCGTGGTGTAGCGGCAGCGCTCCATCACTTGCATGGTGATCCGGGCGTTCCCGACACAAAACTCCCGGGTATTCACCGTCTCATAGTCGGGGAACAGGGCCAGCAGACGGGCATAATTAGCCTCACACGTGGCGTGTAATGCCGCGATATCTAGCTTGAATGCTTTCTTACCGGTGCTCTGCAAGCGCCTTACTCCTGTCGGAGGTTATTTGCGACGAGTGCCCTGCTGGACTCGACGAATGCCGTGACTCGGCATGGTTTCTACGAAGTGTAGCACTTAAAATGGCATAAATTCCGGGCAAATTGCACCATTTACTCCACGCGAATGTTGTGCGCGCGCGCCTTCAGGCTGCTAAACTGCGCATCGTTCCACGCGTACATTACAGGGGAAGACAGCATGAACTATTCGCGCGTCGCCATAGTGGCGATGTCTCTACTTTTGGGTTCTCAATCAATTCAGGCAGAGTCTCTGCGCGACATCTATGAGCTCGCGCTGGAGAATGATGCGCAGCTCAAAGCTGAACAGGCCCAATATCTGGCCAATCTCGAGAATGAGAACCTACGCCGGTCAGCCCTGCTGCCACAAGTCCGCGCGAACTACGACTACACCGACAACGACGAAGATCGTGAAGGTGAGAGCTTCGGCGTTGAGGATGGCGTTATCACCCCGATCGACACATTCACCAATACTGACATTACGCGCGACGGCTACCAGGTGTCTCTTCAACAGGCACTTTTTAATCTGCCCGCCTGGTTCAGCTTTCAATCTGGCAAGGAACTCACCAAGCAAGCAGAGGCGACCTTTGCCGCCAATCAGCAGAACCTGATTGTGCGCACGGTTGAAGCCTATTTGCTGGTGCTGCGCGCGCAGGACAACCTGGAAGCCTCCAAGGCACAGGAACGCGCATTTGAACGTCAGCTGGAACAGACCCAGCAGCGCTTCGAAGTTGGCCTGATCGCCATTACTGACGTGTACGAGGCACAATCGGCGTACGATCTGTCTCGAGTTAACCGCATCGTCGATGAGAACAACGTATCGGTGGCACTGGAGCAGCTGTCTGTCCTGACAGGCCGCACCCACAGCAGTGTTAACCTGTTGGTAGAAGACTTCGAGATCAATCCACCCGAGCCTATTGAAAGAGCCAGCTGGGTAGAGTTTGCGCTGGCAAACAACTTCA
>CALINF010000269.1 GCA_938045215.1 uncultured Halieaceae bacterium
CAGCTTGGCCTGAATGGTCTGCCCGCGTCGCAAACCCTGCGGAGGATCCTGCAAAAACTGCATGTCGATTTCAAACTGACCGCTTTCCACGTTGGGATATATTTTTGCCACTCGCAGCGAAAATTCTTCACCGTCCTGCTCGAAGTTAACCCGCTGATCGATATCGATCCGCCCCAGGTAGAACTCGTCTACATTGGCGGTGAGCTTGAATTCATCGGCGTTATCTATCTGGCCTATGCGAGTGCCCCGGGGTACGTTCTGGCCAATCTCCATATCAAAGCCAGACAGTTTGCCGCTTACCGGAGCCTTTACATTCAGCTCTTCCAGACTCTGGCGGGCAAAGCGCAGGTTGGCTTCCATTACCGCAGTATTGTCCTTGAAGAAGGCCAGCTGATTAGCCATCAGGCGCTCGTCCGATGCCTGGCTCTCCAACGTGATCGTGCGCCTCGAACGGTTGTAATCCAGTTCGTCTATCAGGTTGTCAAAATTGGACTGCGCAGAGAGCCCCTTGTCCAACAACCCCTCCTGGCGCTCTATCTCTCGACCCAATCGTCGAATCTCGTAATCAACATCTACCAGCGTGCGCTTATGCGAAAGGCGATTCTGCTCCAGACGCAATTCCTGGTCGCGCATGCTGTTGAGCTGCTCCATTACTCGCGACTCGGTGTTCATTACGCTCAATTGCAGATCGGAATTCGACAGGCGGGCAATAGGTTGTCCTACTTCAACGTCAGCACCGTCTTCGATGAGGATCTCTTCGACCCGACCACCCTGTATTGCATCCAGGAAGACGGTCTTCAGAGGCGCTACTCGCGCCCTCACTGGAATCGTGTCCTCGAAAACTCCATTTTGCACGGGCGACAGCATCAGACGGCTATTGGCAATACTCAGACTGCGGCCACCGGGCGTGGTGACCCAGTAAGCTGCGAGCACTACCACGGATACAATCACCGCCATCAGCAAAGCCAGTTTTAGCGGGGAGCGCTTCTTTTCGATCACGCGGTCCATGCTTGCGCCCACAGCGGCCTTGCTATTGGCGTCTACCGCTGCCTGTTCCATTTTGCTGATGGTGCCCATAGCTTTGTCTCTGGTTTAACGTGGTAACTGTCTAACTACAAAGCAAACAGCGGGCCAATTTCTTAACTCATTGATATTGATAGATTTATTCTGTATTGCATATTTCTAGCATGCTTTTAGGTGTACGAAATCGAACACACACTGTACGATTACGAACACTTGGGAGAGCAACGTGACCGACAAACAGCGCAACATCCTGATAGTGGATGATGATGAAGACATCCTTACCGCGGGCAAGCTGTTGCTGAAGCGGCAGTTCGGCCATGTGCAAACATGCAGTGATCCAACGCAAATTCCCGCCTTGCTCAGTGCCAACCGCTTTGATGCCATTTTGCTCGATATGAATTTCTCGCCCGGGGAGAGTAGCGGACAACAGGGCTTTATCTGGCTTGGGCGAATTCTTGAGATGGATCCCGATGCTGTTGTGGTCATGATTACCGCGCACGGCAGCATGAACGTTGCAGTTGAGGCCATGAAGCACGGCGCTACCGATTTTGTTGCCAAGCCCTGGCAGAACGAGAAAGTGGTGGCAACATTGTCTGCCGCAGTGAAGCTGCGGGCCAGTCGCGATGAAGCCCAGTCTCTAAAACTCAGTAACAAGGCACTTGCGGCCGCCAGCAGCGCCAGTGAACAATCCCTGCTGGGAAGCTCAGCTGCTATCAAGGAAGTGTTGTCGCTGATAGAACGATCGGCCCCCACTGATGCCAATATTCTGATCATGGGAGAGAACGGCACGGGCAAGGAGCTTGCCGCCAGAATGCTGCACCACCGCATCAACCGTGCCAATGCCGTATTCATGGCGATAGACCTGGGTGCTGTATCGGAAACCCTGTTCGAGTCAGAGCTTTTTGGCCATCGTAAGGGTGCTTTCACAGGCGCAAATGAAGACCGCATTGGTCGGTTGGAAGCAGCCAATGGCGGCACACTATTTCTCGATGAGATTGGCAATATTCCGCTGCACCTGCAGGCCAAATTACTAACAGTACTTGAACAACGCCAGGTCACTCCGGTAGGGAGTAACCGATCAGTCGGGTTTGACGTGCGGGTAATATCCGCAACCAATGTGCCGCGTGCACAACTGGCTGACGAGACGGTATTCCGCCAGGATCTGTTGTTTCGTCTCAACACGGTTGAACTCACGTTGCCGCCGTTGCGACAACGCCGCGAGGATATCGTAGAAATTGCCACGCACTATGCGGGTTTGTACGCGCGCAAATACCACAAGCCCGAGCTGCCCTTCTCTGAGCGCGCACTAGAGGCGATGCAAGCCTACGATTGGCCGGGAAATGTCAGGGCCCTGCGCCATGCCACCGAACGCGCAGTTATCCTTGCGGAAAATGGCAGCTATGACATCGATGACCTGCAACTGAAGATGCCCGGCGCACCCGTGCAAAAGGCAGACAGCGAGCCCTCGCTTAGCGACTATGGGCTAAACCTGGAAGACATGGAAAAGCGCGTTATCGAGACGGCCCTGCAAAAGCATCGCTACAACATCAGCCACGCCGCAAAGGAGTTGGGAATAACACGAGCCGCGCTTTACAGACGTATGGAAAAATATGGGTTTTAAAAACTTCTCTCTGCTGATCGGACTGCGCGTAGTCGCGCTGGTGCTTGTACTGGGAACCGCCGTTTACCTGTTTATTGTGCCTGGCTACCCCACCTTGCGTTTTCTGGTTGGTCTGCTGGCATTAGCGCAACTGTTGGAAATCGTACGCTTTGTCAGTCGTACGAATGCGGAGCTCACCCGCTTTTTAGATGTTATTCGCTACGCGGACTTTGGCCAACGCTTCAAGATGCAGCAGGTTGGCGCCGGCTTTGAAGAATTGGGCGAGGTTTTCACCGGTATCATCAAACGCTTTCAGGACCTGCGCACTCAACAGGAAGAA
>CALINF010000270.1 GCA_938045215.1 uncultured Halieaceae bacterium
CACATCAAGCAATCAGCACGCGGAGGCGCACACAACTACAGTTTGTGGGATGGCGACGCCGGGTTGGCAATCTATCTGGCCGACTGCATTGATGCGCGCACGGACTTCCCAACACTGGACTACTTTTAGGTTTTAGGCTCCTATCTAACACTCGATAATACTCACCGGCACTTCCAGCACATTCACCGCCAAACCACCGCGGGCGGTTTCCTTGTATTTGTCTTGCATATCGCGCCCGGTGTCGCGCATGGTTTTAATCACCTGGTCGAGCGACACATAATGTTCTCCGCTACCTCTCAGCGCCATCCTAGCGGCACTGATTGCCTTGATCGCGCCCATGGCGTTGCGCTCGATGCAAGGCACCTGAACCAGCCCCCCGATAGGGTCACAGGTAAGTCCCAGATTGTGCTCCATGGCGATTTCAGCGGCATTCTCAACCTGAGCTGGCGTTCCGCCCAGCGCATCGGCCAGTGCACCTGCTGCCATTGAGCAGGCCGAACCCACCTCACCCTGACAGCCGACTTCGGCGCCGGATATCGAAGCGTTGATCTTATACAAAATGCCGATAGCCGCCGCCGTCAGCATGTATCGACATATATCGTCTTCACCCGAACCCCTGCAATGTTCAAGGTAATACTTCAGTACCGCAGGAATTATTCCTGCCGCCCCGTTGGTGGGCGCGGTAACTATCCGTCCGCCGGCAGCGTTTTCTTCATTCACCGCCAGTGCATACAAGGTGACCCAGTCCATGGTGATGAGCGATTCATCGCCCAGTGAATCCGTTTGGCTTTTCAGTTGTCTATGCAGTTGCGCGGCTCTGCGTTTCACTTTAAGCCCCCCGGGCATAATACCTTCCGTCTTGCAGCCGTGATCTATACAGGCGCTCATCACTGACCACAGGTTGAGAAGTTCTTTTCTTATATCGCTCTCACTGCGCCAGGCCTTTTCATTTTCCATCATCAACGCGCTGATCGATAAACCGTGCTCCTTACATTGGGCCAGGAGTTCACCGGCTGATGTAAACGGGTAGGGTAAAATCGTAGGGTCATCCACGATCGCATCCGCGGCTGTAGCCGTGTCATCAACGATAAAGCCGCCACCCACTGAGTAAAAAATCCGCTCGCTCAGCACTTTTCCACCCTCGTCATAGGCTGTGAAGCGCATGCCATTGGAATGAAAAGGTAGCGACTCCGTGCGGTGCATCATCAAATCATTGCGGTAGCTAAAACCAAGTTTTTTTGTGCCCAGCAGATTCAGCTCATTTTGTTCGCGCACAAACGCGACTCGATCAGCGATAGACTGCACATCCACGGTTTCGGGCGACTCCCCTTCCAGGCCCAGTATTATCGCTTTGGGAGATCCGTGGCCTGCACCGGTGGCGCCGAGAGAGCCGTACAGCTGGGCCGTGACCCGCTCACACTGATTGACAAGGTTCCCGGACTCCAGCCCCATGGCGAACTGGCGCGCCGCGTTCATGGGGCCCACCGTGTGCGAGCTGGAGGGGCCAATGCCAATTTTGAATAAGTCGAACGCGCTAATAGACACAGTTAACACCTATATGTGAAGTGTGGGGATTATCAGGCACCCGGTATTGAATTGTCGACTACAACTCCGACCATGAATCAGCACTGACACAGGTCGTTGCAGGGGTTGACACTCGTACCTACAACAGCGACTCTCAGGCCTATAAAGCTAACATCACTACGACACACCTACTCTCGAGAGCCAAGATGCGACAACTCACGGGCCTAGACGCCTCATTTTTGTACCTGGAAACCCCCAACGCGCCGATGCATATCTCTGGACTGGCCATATACGACCAATCCACCGCCCCCGGCGGTAAAGTACGATTCAAAGACATTATCGCGCACTTCAATGAGCGCGTTCGCCCCATACCCACCATGACGCAACGCCTGGTGGAAGTACCGTTTTCTATGGACCACCCGTATTGGGTGTCCGATGGGTATTTCGACCCGGAATTTCATGTACGCCATATTGCATTACCCAAGCCCGGCGATTGGCGTCAGCTGTGCATTCTGATCTCGAGGCTGCACGCACGCCCATTGGATCGAGCCCGACCGCTGTGGGAGGTGTATATCATTGAGGGTCTGGACAATGTTGAGGGCGTTCCCAAGGGTGGCTTTGCAATCTTCTCCAAAACTCATCACGCCGCGATCGACGGCAGCTCGGGCATGGAAATCACCGCAGCCACTCATGACCTCACCCCTGAGTATTCAGCACCCAGAGAACCCGCGGTGATCAAGGTTGAGTCGGAACCCTCTCGCGCGCAGTTGGTCCTGCGGGCACAGGTTAACGGCATACGCAAACCGTTTAATTTCATCAGCGTGGCGCGCAATACCGTACCGGGAATGGCCAAGGCCTGGAATCAGGTGCGTAAAGGCAAATTACACCGCGTTACCGATATTCCCCGAACACGGTTCAACGAGAAAGTGTCTCCCCATCGCGTATTCGATGCCGCTTCGTTCTCGCTCGCTGAAGTTAAAGCTATTAAGAACGTTGTTCCCGGCGCTACCGTGAACGACGTTGCCATTACCATCGTGGGAGGCGCGTTGCGCAAGTACCTTGAACATCATGGAGAACTACCCGAAACGTCACTGGCGGCAATGGCGCCGGTCAATGTACGTTCCGAAGACCAGAAAAACACGGCCGGGAACGTCGTTTCTACGATGACAGTCATGGTGCGTAGTGATATCGAAGACCCCATGGAGCGCTTGCTCGCGGTGCATGAGGGTACGCGAGAGGCGAAGGAGTTAACCCAGGCGGTAGGTGCCAAGGCCATGACCGACTACTCGCAGTTTATACCGTCTATGTTGACGGCACAGGCAGCACGACTGGCCAGCCAATGGGGCCTCATGAGTCGCATGCGACCCAGCTTTAACTGCGTGATTACCAACGTACCGGGGCCTCAGGTTCCGCTGTACACAATGGGCGCCCAAATGGTTCACAACTTTGGCACTGGCCCTGTGTTTGACGGCCTGGGCCTGTTTCATGTGATCAGCAGCTATTGCGGTGAATTCTCAGTATCGGCAACCGCCTGCCGCGACATGATGCCCGACCCTGAGTTCTACAAGCAGTGCATTGAAGAGAGCTACGACAACCTGAAGGCCGCCTCCATGGACATGGCCGCATGAAGCCGCCTCATGTGCTGCTCGCACTGAGTGAGCTACCGCGCGCGTTAGCCGATGCCACGCTGTTGCAACCTGCCATCCCGCTGCTGCGAAAACTACCCAGAGGCACCGGCCAGGCTGTAATGGTTTTACCCGGTTTCATGGCATCGGATCGCGGAAATCAACCGCTCATCCGCTTTTTGAATTCCATGGGTTATAACGCATTAGGGTGGGGTCAGGGCCAGAACCGGGGCCAACAGAACTTTTCTGAAGACAGTCTGCGCGAGCGCATGACGCGGATGATGCAGGAGAGCAGAGGCAAGATCACGCTTGTAGGGCACTCACTGGGTGGTTTGTATGCGCGTGAAATCGCCAAGCAGCAGCCCGATGTTGTAGAGCAGGTGATCACTCTGGGCAGCCCCTTTGAAGAGGGCCGGGATACAGGGTCACATGCCAGCCAACTCTACCAACGAATGAACCCCAATCGACAGGAGGAAGAGCAACAACTGGATGCTCCCCAACTGTCGACGCCGCCGCCCGTGCCTACCACGGCAATCTATACCAAAGCAGATGGTGTGGTGAACTGGAAAACCTCGATACAGCGAGGCAACTTCGACCACGTGCACAATATTGAAGTACTGGGCAGCCATATCGGACTCAACATGAATCCGGGCGTATGGTACTGGATACTCAAGAAGCTCGATCACACCACCGCTCGCGCAGCGTGACTGCCTCGGGTATTACCTGACCAACTAGTCGATTGCCGCGTGAGCGTGATTAATCGACGTACCGCCATCTACGGGTATCACCGCGCCTTGCGTGTAAGCGCCCGCGCGTGAACTCAGGTAAACCGCCACGCCGGCCATCTCGGCATCGCACCCTACTCTACCCAGCAAGCTGTTGTGTTCGATTTCGGCCTTGCGATGCTCAAACACGTAATCTGTCATCCGACTGGGGAAGAAGCCCGGCGCGATTGCATTCACTGTAATCTGACGCCGCCCGAGTTCCACTGCGAGGTGCCGGGTGAGATGGTGTACGGCAGCTTTGGATGCCGTATAGGCATAGTTGCCAGTGGTATAAAGGGTGGGTACGTGCAGTCCTTCCATAGACCCGATATTAATCACCCGCGCAGGATCTTCTTTGCTCGCCGCTTTTTCGAGCAATGGGGTCAGGTCCCGTGTGAGCGTAAAAATCGTACTCACGTTCAAGTGTAATACCTTGTCAAAGGCCGCCTCTGGAAAGGTGGCATAGTCTTCACCCCAGGCAGTGCCCGCATTGTTCACCAGAATGTTCAGACACCCCTCGCGGCTCTCCAGCTCCTGAACCAGTTGCGCTCGGCTGTCGGCGCTAGCTACATCGGCAGGCAGGGCGATGCACTCGCCAAATACACTCAGCTCCTGCGCGGCCAGCTCACAGGCCTCTGCTTTGCGCGCCGAAATGTAGACCCGGGCACCGGCCTGCAACAGGCCCTGGCTGATCATATAGCCAATGCCTCTGGAGCCGCCGGTAACCAGAGCGACCTTGCCTTCAAGATTGAACAGACTGTTGATATCGAGATTGCTTTGCATAAGGGGTTACTCTCGCGTGTGAATATGAATCGGACAACTACAAATGGACGAAGTATGCATCGCGTAACGAGCACACAGATCAAGTGCCGTACTGGGACTCCAAATAGGCGAGGATGTCAGCAGATTCGAACAAGCCTGTATCGGTATTGGGATCAAACAGATACGGCACCGAGATCTGGCCTTCCGCTGCCTGCAGATTCTGGCGGTTCTCCAGCTGGCTGTCTGGCGTGATGTTGAGCGCTTTACGCACGGGCGGCAACACCCACTCCTGGAGCTCAGTTCGTCCGACGCTGCGCAACACATAGGGAATTTCCATCTCACACAGGCGTTCTCGGACCGGCCTGGCATAGGGACTGCCCTCGAAGCTGTACAGCTCCAGCATCTGCTGCGGAAGCTGACCGGTATGAGCGCGCATGCCACGACGAGCGCGCGATACACCGGCAAGCGTTGAACTGAATTTTTGCAGCGGCCCCAGCTTCCATTTGAGCGGAAGTGGGCGCTGCGCATAGGTATCGAACAGGTAGTCGATAATCGCCATGGACTCGTAAAGCTCAGTACCCGTATTGGGATCAACCAAGAAGGGAAACTGCGCCTGCCCCCCTAACTCCTGTGCTATTGGCCTGAACCTTGTTCCCCCTTTGGGACTGGGGTAGATCTCTGCATCCAGCCCCAACTCGGTCAGCACTTCACGCACAATGCGGCAGTAAGGGCAGTTTTCCATATCGTACAGCTGCAATAGCATTGCGGGCGCAGTGGCAGCCGGCTCGCATTGAATACCGCTGGTACCGCGCAACAGCGTGGTGACCATAGACGTTGCTATATTTCCTGCCATGTCGAACTCCAGCGCTTGCGTTAAGGGTTGAGCAGCTAGCCTTTTGGCAGCTGCTGATACTCTTTTTCAAGGCGCTTCATCGCCTTCTTAGACACTCCACCTAACACCTCTATCGCGTGCCGCAGTCGAGCCCGGCTCATATCCGGCCCGAGGAGCTCCATAGAATCCACGACCGAAAAAGAGGCGCTGGATCCGGCAATGGCTACAAAAACAGGTGCCAGGAAATCCTTTACCTTGATTCCCAGGGCATCTGCAACGGCTTTAAGCTCAGCCCAGATTTGATCGCGATCCCAGTGCTGCAATGACTCCCTGCGCCACAGGGCGAACTGCAAGCCCTTCACCACGAGCTCCCTCTCTCCTTTGATACCGTCGAAGCTGGACTCTGTGATTGGCAGCGTGCCAGAAACCAGAAAGCTGCTCAGCGGCGCAAAGTCACTCAAGGTTTCCATTCGCTTCTGGGCGTGAGGCAGCACTTTAAGCAGGTTGCTCTCATTGAAGGCCCATTGCACCAATCTGTCGGCAAGCTCCTGCTCAGACAAATCCTCACGTATCCACATTCCGTTGA
>CALINF010000271.1 GCA_938045215.1 uncultured Halieaceae bacterium
CCTTGTGCAACACGATAGTAACGCAGAGCGCGGTGTCTCCTGTCGAAGTGATGAGCAGTGGAGTATTGAGGTACTGGCGGCAACAGAGGTACCGGGCAGCGCAAACGACTATCGCCCTGCGGGTAGCGGTGAACAGGAGTCTGTGTCGCAGTACATTGACGAACAAGCTGCCGGAATCGCGCTAGACAAAGAAGAAGAAGCAAGACTTATCGCCAAGCGCTGGCAATAGCCACCAAACAGCGCGCCATTGCAGCAATCTATTGGCCCAGCGCCCTGCTGGGCGATCTGCCAACATCACACCAATTCGGAATGACCTCCAGCACCTTGCCACGCCGTGGCAATAGAGTGCTGCAGACGCTGCTGCAATAGCGCGCGGGCCAACCTGCCGGAATCGAGGTAAAGGGAGAAAAAGAAGCAGGGCTTATTGCCTCATGACGACAATAAGCCCTGGAATCCAGAACAAGCGCGCTAGCAGACTTGTTCCTGAAGAGGGTAATGACTAAAGAACGAAGGGCTGTCCACCCCGACTACACACTTCCGCTTGAGCAGAATCTGCGCGTCCCCGTTGATCTATCACCAGACATCACACAGCGCCCTTTCGACGCTGTACTACCATTAATGAGCTGGCAACTTTAAAAAGATAAAGGAGCATGTGAGAACCGCGTATTCTTTGCTCTTGGTGGCAAGAATTACGCTCCCAGGATTCTTCACTGCTCCTTAAGCGCTGTTTCACTCCGCTTTGATTAGATGACGGGTCTGCGGCAAGGTTTATTCCACATAAACACAAAAAAACTCGAATAGATTGAAAATAATTTGTAGGCTATTGTTTTTATTGAATTTTTAATTAATATTTAACCTGCATTCATCAGTGATCATGGCCTCTGGGCCGTTCACTGGCCCCATTTAAATAACGAGACCACTACTTATGGGCGATTATCTGATTCCACTGACCGGCGGCCTCTTGATAGGCCTGTCTGCGGCCGCGCTGCTATTAACCCAAGGGAGAATAGCGGGCATCGCCGGGATACTCTACGGCGCTATCTCTGGGCAGGCGGACAACCTGTGGCGCTGGCTGTTTCTCGCGGGTCTGTTGATAGGGCCAATTCTCTACCATTCACTCAGCGGCGCGCCTATGCCTGCAGCGAGTAACCTGTCCTTTGCGTATGCAATTGCCGGAGGATTGCTGGTGGGTATCGGCACTCGTATCGGCAGCGGCTGCACCAGCGGTCACGGTGTTTGTGGCATCGGCAGGCGGTCAGTTCGGTCACTTGTCGCTACCTGCACCTTCATGGCCACTGGAATCACAACCGTCTTCGTGATTCGTCACCTACTGGGAGGCGTTTAAATGAAAAACTTGGCAGCATTACTTTGCGGCCTCGTTTTTGGGGTTGGACTGGCAGCATCCGGTATGACCGATACCGCTAAAGTACTGGGCTTTCTGGATATCGCCGGTGACTGGGTGCCAGACCTGGCCTTCGTTATGGGTGGTGCAGTTCTGGTCACGCTGCTCACCTTTCCACTCATACTTAAGCGAACGCGGCCATTGTTCGCTGAACAATTCCACGTACCCACTATCACGCTTATCGATAAGCGACTGATCGGGGGAGCTGCAGTGTTTGGTATTGGTTGGGGAATCTATGGGTATTGCCCGGGGCCAGCGCTATCGGCGCTGGTATACCTGCAACCCAACACCTTCATCTTTGTAGGCTCTATGCTGGCTGGCATCCTGTTGGCGGCCAAAATTCGACCCGCCAGCTGAGACGCGGCACAACTACTCCAGGGCGCGCAAGGCTTGCAAATCTGGTCATCAATTCTGGACTGGCCGCGGAAATGGCCTCTCCGGCGGCTTACCCATGTTTTTACATGCGGCCAGATAGGCATCAACTGCTCGCTCGAATGCCTCCTGTAGCGACGTTCGAGTGTCACCGTCGTAAAACACCAATGTGGAGATATCAGCTATCTTGCCAAAAAAACACTGACCGGCTTCATCAAACCTGACCGTACCCCGGTAGCCACGATATGTAAGATACTCACTCAACGCTTGGAATCTGGCACCCTGCTCCGTGCGTGCTCCAGAAGCGCCCAAAGGATATTGCTGGAACTCACCTGACCTACCAGCTTTCCGGACTCGATCACTGGCCGCCTGCGCTGGCGTGTTTGCAGCATAGACTGCGCAACCTCCACGATGTTATCGGCCGGACCGCAGCTATTAACCTCCACGGTCATGGCATCTTGCACCAGTGCATGAGCAGGGTCACCATCATTGTAAATTGCCGTCAGCACGCTCTGCAGACAATCAAGCTCCGACAGAATGCCCACCGCGCAGCCCTGCTCATCAACCACGGTAATGCCCGTAAGTTTGTGCTCTACAATCGTTTCGATCGCCTGCGAGAGCTTGGCATCTACGCCAATGGTTAACGGATTGCGTCGCATGCAATCTTGTATTTGGGTAGGCTTGGACATGTGGGGTATCCTTTCTGCTTCGGCGCTTCTGCTGCGGAAGTTAAATAGTAGCAGACCTTTTCCAATTGCGACCAACACCCGCGGAGAACACACGCATATGCAGGCCATGATCGAAGATTTTCGTATCCTCCCCGCCGGGCACTGCGGCAGCGGTGCCATGCGTAATCTTATATATCACTACTGCAATCTTGATCTTCCCGAGGGTGTCATTTTCGGATTGGGCGCAGGCATTGACACCATTTACTTTACCTATGAAAAAGCCCAGCCCCCGTTCATGTTCTTCGGACGCGGCTCTTCCATGGAAACAGATATCACGCATAATCTGGGTATCGATTACCGCGAACAAACTGAGCTGGATGACGACGCCGCCTGGGACAATGTAAAAAACGAAGTATTGCGCGGCAACCCCACCATGCTATCGGGCGACATTTTCTATCTGGATTACCGTGAGTTCAAAGTGCACTTCCCCGGTCATCGTTTCATCCTCCTGGGTTTTAACGAAGACGCCGAAGAGGTTTACATTGCCGATCGTATCAACACTCATGCGGAGACCTGTTCGATGAATGCGCTGCGCCTGAGCCGCAGCGCTGATGCCGGCATCAGCAGTCACAATCTCTGGGGTAAGTTTCATTCCACTCACGTCAGCAACTCGCTGCCAGAAGCTTGCGGATTGGCACTGAAAATGTCTGTTGAACGCATGCAGGGTATTGATCTATCGCAGCGGGACCTGATGCAGGCCGCCGCAGGAGGTAACGCTCGGTGCGCTGCCGGACTGGACGGACTGCGCACCATGCAACAGGACTTTCCACAGTGGCAAGGGTTACCCGATGTCGTCGATCGTATTACCTATGTCGACAATGCGATCGTCAAATTCGGCACAGGAGGTGGTTTTTTTCGCGATCACTACGCCCGCTTTATGGAGTGGTCGCGCAAGCAACGCCCCGATCTGGTGAGTGACGACTGCGTTGCCTTGGCCAACACAAGCGCCGGACAATGGAACGCACTATCACCCATGCTGCAGTCACTGGCTGCGGCGCCCGACGATGCCGCTTTGTGGACCCGCTGCAGCGAGCAGCTGGATGATATCTATCACACCGAATACCTCTTGTTCGGCCAGCTGGGCGACACCGTGCTTGGAACCGTAACGGCGTGACACAATCCCTGTGGGCGCTTCGAGCCGGCGAGAGTGCTCGTATAACTGGCTACGACAACGCGCTGGCAGAGAGCTATCGCATACGACTGATGGAGCTGGGCTTTCACGTCAACGAAGAGGTAACGTGCGTGCAATCCCCCTCTCTGGGCGCTCCCAAGGTATTCCGTGTCAGCAACACCGTGTTTTCACTGGATGATGAAGTGGCCTCACACATTCTCGTGGAGCCGTCTGCTTGAGCAAAATCGTTCTTGTAGGTAGTCCCAACTCTGGCAAGAGTCTTCTATTCAATCGGCTTACCGGGCTGCAACAAAAGGTAGCCAACTTTCCCGGTATCACTGTGGACGTTGCGTCTGGCAAGCTTGCGCACGCGCCCGACCTGGAGTTGGTTGACTACCCGGGCACCTATTCCCTGCAACCCATTTCCGGTGAGGAGCAGGTAGCCGTTGCGCAGTTTACAGCCAGCCTGGATGATCCGAACGTCAGCCAGGTGTTGTGCGTCATCGATGTTACCCGACTGGAAAAGAGCCTGTACTTTACGCTGCAGGTGATACGCGAGTGCGCACGCCACGGCAAACCTGTGATCGTGATTGGCAATATGATCGACGTGTTACATCGTCATGCTATCGAGTTCGATACAGCAGGCCTTGCGGTCGCCCTGGGCGCACCACTGCTGCCAATCTCGGCCCGCAGTGGCGAGGGGTTGGACACATTGCTGGAGACCGTTCGTGAGAACGCAGGCCGCCAAGATAACTCAATTGACGGTAACCAATGGTCAGACACACCCGACGTATTGCTGCGCGGCACGGCCCACCAACTGGCCAGACAATTTGGCCCCAGGGGCGACATTCTTGTGCGCACCCAAAGTCGGCTGGACAGTTTCTTCTTGCACACGGGCACTGGCGGGCTGATTTTTTTCTCCATCATGTTTCTGCTGTTCCAATCTATATTTACCTGGTCAGCTCCCGTGATGGATGCCATCGAGGCTGGCCTGGGTGCACTGTCAAACTGGGTGGTGCCCGCCCTACCGCATCAGATCATGCGCGACTTCACGGCAGACGCCATATTCTCCGGCATTGGCGCCTTCCTCGTATTCGTGCCCCAGATATTCGTGCTAACCGTGATCATTGGCATACTGGAAGATTCGGGCTACATGGCCAGGGCGGCATTAATCTGTCATCGACCACTAAGGATTTTTGGCTTAACGGGAAAAAGCTTTATCCCGATGCTTTCAGGGGTGGCGTGCGCCATACCAGGCATTTACGCCGCTCGCTCCATCGACTCGCCCCGCAAACGGCTGCTCACCTACCTCGCAATTCCGTTGATGCCGTGTTCTGCCCGCCTGCCCGTTTACACACTACTTATCGCTGCGTTTATTCCAAACACAACTGCGCTAGGTGGGCTCATAGGGCTGCAGGGACTGGCCATGTTTCTCACGTATTTCTTCGGACTGTTCTGTGGACTGCTGGTGACTGGCCTTGTATCGCGAATGAGTGAAGACCGCTTTACCGATGTGCCCTTTGTCCTGGAGATGCCACCCTACCGCATGCCATCCTGGAAGCCACTGCTTCGTAATGCCTGGAACCGCAGCAAGCACTTCGTGACTAAAGCCGGGGCAATTATTCTCGCGGTGACCGTGGTGATCTGGATTCTCGGCTACTTTCCAAACTACGGTGCAAGCCTTGGTGACTCCTGGCTGGGCACGTTTGGCCATATTGTAGAACCGCTATTCGCGCCGCTGGGACTGGACTGGCGTTATGGCGTTGCCATCATGACCTCCTTTCTCGCCCGCGAAGTGTTTGTGGGAACCCTGGGAACGATGTTTGGCATAGAAGGTGCCGAGGAGAATATGGTACCGCTGGTTGACAGCATTCAGGTCAGTGGTTTGAGTATCGCCTCTGGTGTCGCGCTGCTGGTGTTTTTTGCCATCGCACTGATGTGCGTCTCGACCATGGCGATTCTGTCACGTGAATCGCGCTCCAACGTTCTTGCGCTGAAATTGTTCGCAGCCTATGGAATCGCGGCCTACATTCTCGCGGTACTCACCTACCAACTGGTGTCGCTGCTGGCCAGCTAGGCTAGCCAGCCAAACCTTTCATTTGCGCTTGCGCGCGTCATACAGCCAGATAGCGCCGAATACCGGCAGCAACAACAAAGGCACGATAGCAATGGACTGAAAAGACTCTACTGAGGCGTAGCGCACAGCCTCTTGCTGGAGCGCTGGTGACAACTGTGCGAAGTTCTCCAATCCGCCAGCAGCTTCTGCCTTGGCCGCATCGAAAATCGCGCCCATACGCGGCAACACGAACTGAATCGCCATACCACCGGCAAAGCCCATCAATCCCAAAGCCAACGCCCCACCACGAGGAAATCGCTCCGCCGTGATGGCGAGCATGGTAGGCCACAGATAGCACACACCAATACCCCAGATGGTAGCCGCAGCGAAAGCCAACAGCGGTGAATCTGCCAGGCTAAGCGCATAGAGCCCAATAGCGGCCGCGAGCGCGCTGACAAACATCAGGCCCTCCGAAGAAATGCGCGCAACAATGGGGCCTGCGAAATGGCGCATCACAAACATCAGCGCGCTCACATAGACCAGCAGCACAATACCCTGCATACCCACAATATTTGACAGGGAGATATTGACCCATTGCCCAGGCGCTAGTTCGGAAGCCGCTGTGAGAAACATGCAGCACCAGAACACCCAGAACAATGGGCGACGCAGGAGCTCTGACAACATATCACCGTAGCTGGCCCCCGAGGCGACTCGCTCCGTTACGGGGAAAACCGAGCTGGCCACCATCCAGGTGAGTACCAGCGCGGGCAGCAACAACACCAGCATGTTCAATTCCCAGGGCAGACCAAAGCTGGCGATCGCCACGCCCAGCAAACCGCCCACCACGATCCCGGCCGGCCACCACGCGTGCAAAATATTCAGCCGATGTGCCTTTTCCTTGGGGTACAAGGCCGCCACCATCGGATTAGAGGCGGCTTCTACCGCACCCCAGCCCAGTCCCGTTAAGAGTAAACTCACCAGCACGACGCTGTGCACAGCCTCGCCGATCGGCGCCAGAGCAGCGACAAGCAGACCGACTGAGCCAGCGATATAACCAAGTGCCGCGAGCAGCAGCATGCGCTTCATGCCAACCAGATCAACCAGTGCACTGCCAAACAATAACGTCAGTGCAAAGCCTGTGAACGTTATGCCCAATGCCTCACCGACCAACGCAGCAGAGTTGGCCAGATCGATTTTGTCGAAGATGTCCGCTTGCAAATTGGGCGCAATATTGGCGCGAACCGCAAACCCAAGACCGATCATGAAAATCGACAGATTGCCCACATAGTAGAGTCGCCGTCGGTCGATGCCGTCTGTATTCATTACTGCCTCCATCGCTGGCACGCTGCCCTTGCCACTCTAGGGTTAATCGAGCCCCAGGATACGTCGGTTGGCCAACTCGTCCGCTCCCGAGGAGGCAAAGTCATCAAATGCCCTGTCAGTTGTACGGATCATGTGGGCGTCTATAAAGGGTGCACCTTCTGCCGCGCCGTCTTCGGGATGCTTCAGGCAGCATTCCCACTCCAGAACCGCCCAGCCCTCGTAGCCATATTTGGCAAACTGGCTGAATATGGCACCAAAGTCGATCTGACCATCGCCCAGCGACCTGAAACGACCCGGCCGGTCTTTCCACGACTGATACCCACCGTATATGCCTGAGCGGCCGTTGGGATTGAACTCCGCATCCTTCACGTGAAACATCTTGATGCGCTCGTGATAAAAATCGATGAACTGCACATAGTCCAACTGTTGCAACAGAAAGTGGCTGGGGTCGTACAAAATGTGGCAGCGCGGATGATTACCAGTGGCCTCGAGAAAGCGCTCGAAGGTAATGCCATCGTGCAAATCTTCGCCGGGGTGAATCTCATAGCAAAGATCAACACCCGCCTCATCAAAACCGTCCAGGATACCCTTCCAGCGCGCAGCCAATTCGCGAAAACCGGTTTCTACCAGACCCTCTGGACGCTGTGGCCATGGGTAAAGCGTATGCCATAGCAGCGCGCCCGAAAACGTGGCATGCGCATTGAGCCCAAGATTACGGCTCGCCCGCGCTGCCAGCAGCAATTGCTGCTGTGCCCAGGCCTGTCGTTCCGCGGGCTTGCCTTGCACGGCCTCTGGAGCGAAACCATCGAACATTTCGTCATAGGCCGGATGCACGGCAATCAACTGTCCCTGCAGATGGGTAGACAGTTCGCTAATTTCAATACCGTGCTCTGAACACACTCCCTGCAGTTCCTGACAGTAGTCCATGCTCTGCGCCGCCAGTTCAAGATTGATAAGGCGACTTTCCCAGGTTGGAATCTGGATACCCTTGTAGCCTAAAGATGCAACCCATTGCGCCATGTTTGGCAGGCTATCAAACGGAGGCTCGTCACCCACGAACTGAGCCAGGAATATCGCCGGTCCTTTCATTTCACGCTTACTCCGTTACGAAACTCTTGTCTAAAGATCGGGAAAATCATGCCACTTGGCGTCACTATTACTTGCCGCCACAGCAGTTTCGATGAACGCCATACCGCGAACAGCGTCTTCGATACCGGGGCAGTCCATCGCCCAATCCGCAGCACTACGATTCTCAGCTGCACCACGAACCTGTTCAGCAAAGGCTGCGTAAAGATTCGCAAACGCTTCGATATACCCTTCCGGATGACCGGGCGGCGTACGCGAAAATTGCAGCGTGTGAGGGTCGAGATAAGACGCACCTGCACGCAGTATCTCCGACGGTCTATCGGAGTACTGTATTACTAGCGTATTGGGTTCCTGTTGCGACCAGGTGAGCGAAGCCGTATCACCATAGATTGCTATCGATAGCGCATTCTCTTCACCCAACGCTACCTGACTGGCCAGCAATACACCGCGTGCACCGTTTTCCATCCGTAGCAATATAGCGCCATCGTCATCCAGACAACGTCCTTCGACAACACTACCCAGATCAGCGCACAGCGCAGAGATTCGCAACTGCGTAATGTACTCGAGCAGGTGTGCGGCGTGCACGCCAATATCACCCATACAGCTACTAACGCCGGCCTTTGCCGGGTCGAGCCTCCAGGCCGCCTGTTTGTTCTGATCTTGCTCTAATGCTGTCGCCAACCACCCTTGTGGATACTGCACCGCTACCCGCCGCACAGTACCCAGCTGACCGGCAGCAATACGACTGCGAGCTTCCTTGACCATGGGATAACCAGCATACGTATGCGTCAGCCCATACAGGCAATCTGATGACGCCAGCGCTTCACGTAGCTGTACAACTTCGGCCAGGTTGAGCGTGGCGGGTTTGTCGCTAAGGACATGAAAGCCCGCAGTAATCGCCGCCAGCGCGACAGGTAGGTGCAAATGATTGGGGGTTACGATAGAGACAAACTGCATACGCTGGTCTGCGGGTAGAAACGCTTCTTCACGAAACATAGACACATAATCGCCGTAACACCGCTCAGCGGACAGGTGCAGTGACTGCCCACTGCGAAGAGACCGCTGCGCAGTTGAGCTGAAAGCACCGCACACCAGCTCTATCTCGCCATCGAGTGCGGCGGCCATGCGATGGATGGCACCAATAAAAGCACCCTCCCCGCCACCGACCATACCCATGCGGACCTTTGCCATAAACCACTATCCTGCGTATTGTGCTTATTATTCTACGCACGGTGATCTGCTGATCTGGACATGCGCCTACACTGTGATCATAGAGGATAACAGTGAACATACACGACGATAAATAGAATAAGGAAAGATCCATGCGGATTCTGCTGAAGCTTGTTATTGCGTTGCTGGTGCTGGTGGGCCTGGTGGCGGCAGCGTTCTATCAGATCTACTTCAAGACAGGCCAGTACGTGCATGAGGGCGAGCTTGCCAGCCCACCCTCCCAATCACTGCCTGATGCCAACTGGGTGGATCTCTTCGATGGCAAAACACTAACCGGCTGGGTACCCAAACTGGTGGGTAGTCCTGCAGGCGAAGATGCTCACAATACGTTTCGCGTACAAGACGGCACTATCACCGTTGCCTACGACGACTATCCACAATGGGGTGGCGAGTTTGGCCATCTGTTTTACCACCTGCCCTTCACGCGCTATGCACTGCAACTTGAATATCGCTTCATGGGTGAGCAGATCGCAGAGGGTGCCGCGATGGCCTGGGCGTGGCGCAACAGCGGCGTAATGATTCACAGCCAGGCGCCAGATTCCATGACGCTGACTCAGGATTTTCCGGTTTCTCTGGAAGTCCAGCTACTGGGCGCACATCCCGATGAGCATAGACCCACCGCGAACCTGTGCACACCCGGCACGCATGTAGAACTGCGCGGCAAGCGACATACACAACACTGCATGCTCTCTACCTCACCCAGTTTTGTCGGCGATGATTGGATCACGCTGGAGGTTGAAGTGAGAGGCGACGAGCTCGTACGGCATTTCATCAATGGCGAGCTGGTGTTTGAATACAGCAAGCCTCACCTTGATACCTGGATGGGCCCGGGCAAGCAATTGGCTGCAGATGGATCAGAGGAAGCGATTACAGGCGGATATATTGCCCTGCAGTCCGAGAGCCATCCTGTGCAGTTCAGAAGTATCCGAGTTACGCCGCTGAACTAGCACCATCGAAGCCTGCTTCTCGGTAGGTCCACGCGTTAGGAGTCGTAGGGTCCAAAGGTTTGCTTGAGTGTTTCAACCTGACGCATCATAGCGGCATAGTCCACCAGATCAGTAGCCTCGACGATCAGTCCGTTCTCAGTACGCAACACACTGGTCTGCGCAGCTCGCAGCACAATACTGTCTTTGTTGATGCCCCAGGCATTGCCGGCAACCGTTACCGCTACCTCGAGCGTCAACACCGACATCGAGCCAGCCTGAAAACAATGGCTAATCGTGTAGTCGATAGCTGAGGTGCCACTGCCTTCGGAGGATTCCTGCCAGAATTGTCGAATGGCGTGCGGGCCCCGCAGGTCGATTTCTGGCACATCAAAGAAGGCCATTGTTGGATCGTGATAACGCGCATCCTCTGCGAACAAGTTCTGCAATGCGCCCCAGTTTTGATCTTCGATCACCTTGATCCAGCGGTAGGGCAGAGAGTCTGCGGCACAGTCGGCGACAGAATGGCCGGAAAATGACAGCAGCAAAAGCAATAGCCAGCGCATTGAATTGTCCGATGAAAGCATGAACCCACTAGAATAATCGGGAACGAGAATTGCTACAATTGCTAACTCAGGTCTATCGGCGCGCCCGGCTCCAATCTATACGGCTGATCGTTTACAATGCACACCACAAACCAAAGAGGACTTCAGCATGAGAACACTTTTCCTAGCAATTACTGCCTGTTTTGGCCTTTTAGCCACACAAGCAATTGCCGATACGCTGGAACTGGCCGATGGCACACTGCTCGAGGGCGACTTTGTGGGTAGCAGCAATGGTATTGTCATGTTCAATACCGGAGCCGGTATCGAGGCTTTCCCGGAATCCGAGGTCGCAGGCATTTTCCTCAGCGAAGGGGTTGCTACCGCTCAGGCGAAAGCGCCGGCACCGGCAGCGGCGGCTCCACAGGCAAAACCCAGTGCGCCCCCACCGCCCAAAGACATCACTGTGCCCAGCGGTACGCGCATGGTCATTCGCATGGCCGATTCCATCGACACCAAACGGCACAAAACGGGCCACCGCTTTCGCGGCCAGTTGGAGGGCGCGTTGGTCGTCAGCGGTGTGACCGTGGCACCCAGAGGTGCTTTCGTTCACGGCAGAATCGTGCAGGCCTCGTCGGGAGGCCGGGCGGTCGGTTCATCCGAGATGGCCATAGAGTTTACCGACATTATGATTGACGACCAGCTCTATGAAATAGCGACTACTGGCCTGCAGGCAAAGTCTGGCAATGAAGCAGGCAAGACAGCAGGCCGGACGGCCCGCGCAGCGGTTATTGGCGGCTTGATAAGCGGTAGGAGTGGCGCAAAAACGGGCGCTGCGGTCGGCCTGGGTGCTTCAATCCTCACCAGTGGGTCCAGCATCAATGTGCCGGCGGGTACTATTTTAGAAACGACTTTGCGTACACCCCTCACCGTGCCCGGGAACTGGTAGCCAACAAAAGGCGTTATCGCGCAATCAGCAACGCGGGGCACTCTTCCGAGAGCGGCCCTGCTCTTTAGGGCTCATGAAGTGCGGGGAATATCAGCGGTAGCGAAAGCTATTCCAGAAGCAGCATAAACCGGGTGTTAAAGCCGTGACTATCGCCCTCTTCTGCGAATCGATCCAGAGTGATGTATCGATAGTTCACGTTAAAGTTCATGTAGGGCGTTAACCACCAGTTCACGCCCAAAGACCAGACATCCATCTCACCCGCGCCAGCACCCATTACTGAGCCAGGTGCTTCGTTCATATCCATTGTGCTAAAGCGCGTGCTGATCTCCCAGGCCCCCCAGCCATTTTGGTCAACTGTTCTGGCCACCGGGATCGGCCTGAAAATACCCACGCGGTCATTATAGGGACGGACCTCTCCCGTGAGTATCCACGACGCAGTGATGTGATAACCGTCGAGCGTCGGATCACTATACTCGCGCGAATCTACGTCGGTACGCACATATTCACCATGCAGCCAGAAAGGGCCACTACGCAATGATGCCTCTCCCTGATACGTCATCGTCTCTTTAGGCAGGAAGAAATCTGTCGCCAGAAAGTCAGGTGCTTGATTGAACTCGGGGCCCACCTGAGTTCTGAATCCCTCTTTGCTGTTGGAGTGGCGAAAACCCCCACCCACGTGCAGCAGCGTGCTCTCATTATCAGATAGATAGGGTACCCAGGTTGCTCGCCCCACATACTGGGTAGCGTTATCGCTGAAAGAGCTGGGCTGGTCTTTATCGAGCCAGTTGTTGAAGGCGCCACCAGCTAATGTCATACGATCATCTGCCAGCGTTCCTGCCATCACTACGCCGACATTTCTGGAAGGCAGCAACGCGTCTGATACCGCCGCCCGTTCCTGCTGGGGCCCGTGTCCAAGCGCCATCAATCGCTCCATGGATATTGGCTCTTTCTGCTTGCCTATACTAAAGCTGGTTTTCTCCCAAATAGGAATGTCCAGGCGCAGGTCAAACAAGGTGTAATCATCAGACTCGATCGCATCAAACCCTTCGTCGAAAGCATGGGTGGCACCAAATATCGTCCACACCCAGGGCTTGTCGAAATTGAGTGTTCCCACGCCACCAAACCGCAGTCCGCGCACTTCACCTCCTGAGAACTCATCCAGATCACCCACCTGGAATTCACTTTGGCGATCCTGGTCAACCCAGTTCTGCCTATCGACAACCAGTCCTCCTGTGAACAGTCCGGAAATGGCTTTGGTCTCAAAATGATTCCAGCGCTCCGCGTCACGGTAGGTCAATGGTACGGCAAGCGGTGGCGGCGCATAGGCTAACCAACCCTGCCCCGCACGCTCTTTCTCTGCAGGCGTTTCTTCGATGATGCCCACGAACGTGTTTTTAACAACATCACCCTTGTGAATGGCAAAGCGTGCATGCGTTTTGGTATCAAGTAATAGCGAGATATCCTTTCTGGGATCACCAGAGAGAATCAAAAAATTGGCGGGCTCGCCAAGAACAAGTTCACCCAATACTACACCGCCGGCGGCATCATAGGACTCGTCGGCCTCATCAATTGGAATCAAATCCTGAGTAATAATGTCGAGCTTGGAATCCTTGATCAGGATGTTCACTACAATGGTGTCTGTCTCTCCCGACTTATCGATGAGCGTGACATTACGCAGCAATATGGACTGGGCTGCGAGTTGTGCCGACACCGGCAGCGCCATGGCAAGCCCCACTAGCAGGATCACCGTAATTAGCCCATCAAGTATTAATCTATTGCGTCGCATTAATGTGCTCCAGCCATAGCCCGTGAGTAAAGACGTTCAAAGTAATGCAGATTCTTCGCACCGATATGCGTAATGCTCACGCCTAAAAATATTTGGCGAAAATATTCTCTACGACGGGCGCTACGTTAAGCCCTATCATCCACTCGGGTCCAAAAGCGTCTGCCTGTTCAGTGTAATAGTTAACTTCAGCACTTATCTTCCAGGGCCGGCCACCCATAATAATTGTTTTACCCAGTGTGAGGTTCAGCGGCAGAGTCCATTGGCTGGCCTCATGATCGTAGCTGATAATCGGCGCACTCCCCCAGTTCCAGCCGCCGCCAGGTAACAGTGTAAGGAAAGCATTGATCGTAGTAAGGCTCACATCGGCGTCACCCGAGCCTGCAATATCGGTTTGATAACTCGTCAATGCACCCACCACGTATTCCTTGGTCAGTTTGCCAAGGATTACCTCAGGACCCGCACTCCAGCGATCGGGGCCCAACTCATCCTTGGTGGCGGTTGGCAATGTGGAGATCATACCAACCGCCCATAGAATGCCCGTATCGGTGGTTCGGCCGTAAGCCAGATCAAAGCCTATGTCGCCCATTCCCGAGACGGAGTCGAAGTCGAGCTCGTCACCCTCAAAAACGGGTTGATCCAGGAGCACTGGAAACGCCGGCCGAAAGAATACCGTGGCACCATTGTCCAGCGGAAAAGGAAAAGACGGCTGGAACAGTAAAGTCGTACTATTTTGCTCTGTCGCATTGGGCAGATCACCCTTGAACGCTCGATACTGCGTCTTGAGCGTCAGGCTGGCCAGAGGCGTGTTGGGGTTGGCCAATGACTTGGCAATCTCATCGGCGGAGGGTTTGGCCATACCAACGCCAGAGCCAGCTACTGTAACGGGCTGCCCGTCGCGCGTAATACTGACAATGGCACTCTCATTCGTGCTGGTGTTTGTTGCGCGAAACGTCGTCTCTTCGCCGATAGCGCGCTCCAGCGTATAACAAGTAATCACATCTCTTGAGTTTGTGCAGATTTTGCCATCACGAACATCCCAAGTGCGCTTGAAGGTCTCTCCCCAGGCGTTTAGCTCACCCGTGCCATCGGCGTTGTAGGTCGCCGTCGCCTCTACGCCGGGCTCGAGTGTGGAGACCAGCCGCGTATCAGACATCAGCTGACGCAGCTGCTCAGTCTCAGTAACAACCTCCCACTCCTGAGCTATTGCTGAGTTGGCAAATCCAACCAAAAAATAAACAATCAGCAACTTAGATCGCAACACCACCTTCAACATACCTACTCCGTTTGCTATGTAAACTGCCACTACATGGTAAGCACAGCGCGAACGCCTGCTATCCATACTCGATCTTCTTCGGGGGTTTTGGCCGGGCTCAATAACAGCTGTACATCCGGCGTTAATGAAAAATTCTTTGTGACCTGAAACCTGTAAGATGTTTCCACGACGTACTCATCATCAAGGCGCTGACCGTGTGTTTCTTTTGATGGATCTGCCCAACCCGCGCCTACTGTCCAGCTACGATCAGCCCAGGGGCTGTATTCAAAACCCAGACTGACTGCATTTTCAGCGGCCACACCGGCGCCACCGTTCGAATGTCCCATTCGTACAAACATAAGCAAGCTATCCGTCCACTGCCGGCTAGCACTGACTGCCACCCCATCTCCAGCCGAAACCCCTTGTACGTGTCGGGCGTCCTTTTCCCAGTAGGTAAGCT
>CALINF010000272.1 GCA_938045215.1 uncultured Halieaceae bacterium
CCAGTTTCGACCACCTGAGCGGCAGAATCGGAAAAGTCGAGGCTCGCCATTTGCTGGAACTGCTCGATATCACCCTGTCGATCTACCTCGCCCTGTGCCAACTGAACCACAAAAAAGACAGACAGCACAGCGCCCGCGAAGTAGCTGATGTACTCTACGGTGCGAACCATTTGTTTGCCAAATTGCCTCGGCATCGTGCTACTTACTTAACCCCTGTACGTTCAGTTATTTACGAGCGGACGCGCTTTTCTACCCAAAATTTGCATGGCAGTGTAAAGGACTTGCACGAAAATGCTAGTTTTTCTCTGATTTGTCAATACGTTGCAATGCCCATGTCGTGTTAGAGCAAAAATAGCAATTGAGCAATTTTTCACCACCTTGACTATAATTTAATCAAACCAGGCAGTGAACTGGCAGGCAAAGTACGCCGTAAAAAGGACAACTATGACAAACACTGAATCCAAAGCAATGATTGAGCTGCATGAGAAAATTGATGTGCCAAGGCCGGTGCATGAAGCATTCGACTACGTGCTGGATTTTCGTTCTGTCATCGAATGGGATGCCACCGCCAGTGCGGCGAGCAAGCTGACTGCGGGTGCGATTGATGTTGGCACCCGCTTCGATGTGAAGTGCGAGCTACCGGTGGGCGCTGTGACCATTCGCTATACGATTACACGGCTTGAACCCAATCAGACCATAGAACTGCATGGAACCTGCGCTTTGTTCGAAGTCAATGACGTTATCCATTTCAGCGAAACTCAGGACGGCACTCACATTGACTACCGGGCAAATTTCACATTTCACAAGGTGTTAAGCTCGGCAGAGAAGCTGGCACAGTCAGGTATGGAGCGCATGGGGAAGGCGTCACTGCTTGGGTTGAAAAGCGCATTGGAAGACAACTTCCCTGCGCCGAAGATATCAACAGGCAACCAACGGGCGGATAGTCTGGTAGTTCCCGGCCTTGCGCTGTTTACCAAGGCAGGGTTTCGCCGCGGCAGACGCCGCTGGCAGCCAATGTCTGCCTGGATGGGCGACAAGCACGTGGTCATTACGGGCGCTAACTCCGGGCTGGGTTTATCCGTAGCTTATCGCCTCGCCGAGCTAGGCGCTGAGCTGACACTGGTGATACGCAATGAAGCCAGAGCGGCTTCGCTGATTGATGAACTGCGACGGGAGACCGGGAACTCGCGGATCCATGTCGAAATCGCAGACCTCAGCCTGATGTCTGAGGTTGATCGCCTGGTTCAACGAATGATTCGCAGTGACAAGACCATCGATGTATTGATCAACAACGCCGGTGCGCTATTCAATCCTCGCGCGCTTACGGCAGAAGGGCTTGAGAAGAGCTTTGCGTTACTGCTACTGAGCCCCGTCAAGCTCACCCTTGGTCTAAAACCTCTGTTGGCACGCGCCGAAACAGCGCGCGTTATCAATGTCGTATCCGGGGGCATGTATAGCCAGAAGCTGAACGTCGATGAACTGATCTGCCCGGAACAAGGCTACTCGGGAAGCGTCGCCTACGCAAAAGCCAAACGTGCGCTAATGGTTACGACCGAGCAGTGGGCCCAGGAGTGGGCAGACGACAATATTATTGTTAATGCTATGCATCCCGGCTGGGCAAACACACCGGGAGTCGAAAACGCCCTGCCCGGCTTTCACAAACTTACGCGTCTCGTGTTGCGCTCTCCGGCCGAGGGCGCTGATACAATCAACTGGCTTGCAGTGGCAACCGAAGCAGGCAAAATCAGCGGCAAGCTGTTTCTCGACAGAGAACCACGAACAACCCACCTGATGTCGTCTACGGTAGAAGACAACGCCGAGAGGGAGAAACTGCGTCAGTTCCTGGCCAACTTCACCCTCGAGCACGCACAGGAAACCCCACGCAAAGCTTCCTGATCTATATGGCTCGCGCTATCGCGGGCGCGCGATCAGACTCACGCTTGCAATAAGCCTTTGGCATCGCTACGGTATTTGGCCCGTCGACCGACAGAGCACTATAGATGAGCGAAGACATTAGGCCATTTACAATCGACATTCCCGACGATGAACTTCAGCAGCTCCGTCAGCGCATCGCGCTCACGCGTTGGCCGGAGCAGGAACCTGTTGAGAACTGGGACCAGGGCGCGCCGCTATCATTCGTACAAGGTCTCGCACAATACTGGCTCGAACAATACGACTGGCGACGCTGCGAGGCGCTGCTGAACAGCTGGCCCCAGTTTAAGACTGCGATCGATGGCCTGGACATTCATTTCCTGCATTGTCGCAGCCCTCACCCGAACGCAATGCCATTACTTATTACGCACGGCTGGCCTGGCTCCGTCCTGGAATTTCGCCACGTGATTGCAGATCTGCTGGATCCCACTCTAAAGGGTGGCTCACCTGATGATGCATTCCACATTGTCGCGCCGTCACTGCCAGGGTTTGCTTTTTCCGACAAGCCCTCTGCGCCCGGCACCGATGTTGAGCGTATCGGAGAAATGTGGGCAACACTGATGCAGCGTCTCGGCTATACGCAATACTGCAGCCAGGGTGGTGACTGGGGCAGCGCGGTCAGTCAGACCGTAGCAATGGCCGACCCCGAGCACTGTGTAGGCGTACACATCAATATGGTAGTCGCAGCACCTACCAACCTGGATGATCTCACCGATTTTGAACAACGCTCGTTAGCAAAATTGCAGTACTACAATCGATGGGACTCAGGTTACTCAAACCAGCAGGCATCGCGCCCTCAGACCGTAGGCTATGGTCTGGCAGATTCGCCGGTCGGTCAGATGGCCTGGATTGTGGAGAAGTTTCAGTCCTGGACTGATTCGGAAAAAGACGGGGTAAAGAACCCCCTGAATATCCTCAGCAAGGATGAACTGTTAGACAATGTCATGCTGTACTGGCTCACCAACTCCGCCGCCAGCAGCGCGCGCATTTACTGGGAGAGCTTCCACGATACTCATTTGGGACCACTGGAAACACCCATTGGCTGCTCGATATTTCCCAAGGATATATTCACAGCATCCAGGCGCTGGGCAGAAACACGACTCAAGAACATCGTCTACTGGAATGAGCCCAGTGAGGGCGGACACTTTGCCGCACTGGAGAAGCCAGAGCTGTTTATAGACGAAGTACGAGCCTGTTTCCGCGAAATTCGTTAGCTAACGTCCCACGATCAGGAACCGCCCCAACACCATGAACGATGATGACCATGAGTTGTACGATACCTTTGCCTCGGAAGAGATCACCCCGCCCTACTCCGAGCATTGGGAGGCCAAGCGCCGTGTCGCGCAGGCCCTACGCGATCTGACCAATGTGTTGATGACCAGCACACCACCCACGCAGGAACTCAATCGTATAGCGCAGCGCCTGGAGACGGAAACGCAGGAATTTGCCAAAACCGATCGACTGTTCGGTCTGATTGAGTTCTGCAGAGACGGCAATCATGGTAGCTACGGTCAGGTGAACCACGAGATGAATGGGGTGGGTGGCTGGAGCAATCCGCTCAACCCAGGCCTCAACCTCTGGCTGGATGACCATAAAGCCTATGGCACAGTGCGCTTCGGCTGGGCTTATGAGGGCCCACCGGGGCACGCCCACGGAGGCTATATCGCTGCGGTCCTCGACCAGTTTCTGGGTATGGCGCAGATGGCCACCCGGCAGTCGGGCATGACCGGATCTCTAAAGATCAGCTATCACAGGCCCACGCCGCTCAACACGGATTTAACACTGGAGGCCGAAACCACGATTTTGAGTGAACGAAAAATACGTGTGGTGGGTCGCATACTCCTCGACGGCCAGGTAACCGCAGAGGGTGACGGTCTGTTTATACGCCCCAAAGGCGGCATGCTCAGGGTCTGAGCGCTTGAGTACGCTCTAGTCCTGTGGGTCTCGATTCGTAATCAGGTGGCTGCTGAATGGCCTGACTGCCAACGGATCCTCGTCATCCCAGTCAGCGCCCTGCTCTCTGCGTTCATTCGTTTCTCTGGGTTCTCTGTGCTCTCTCGGTTCTCTCTTTTCACGCAGAGGCATGGTGTCAATCAGC
>CALINF010000273.1 GCA_938045215.1 uncultured Halieaceae bacterium
CTGCGGTGCACCAACAGGCCAGGCGGCTTGTTGATGACAATCAGATCGTGGTCATGGTGCACGATCTCGAGCACCTCAGAGCCTGCGTGCATATCAGGCCTGCAGATCGCTGAGTTGCTCCAGATTCGCTTCGTGCCGCGCCCGGTCGATACGGTAAAACCGGAGACAGGCAATCATCATCATCCATACGCAAAAAATCGCTGGCACATACATCCAACCCAGACGGTGCAACACCTCGTTGCTCACACTGCCCGGCACCGCCCCTTCGGGAAACTGCGCTATCGACAGCATTAATGTGGCACTGACCACGCCAAAACCCTGGACAAACTTGCGAGTGAATGTGATTGCCGCGAAGAATACACCCTCTGAACGACGCTTGGTCTTGAGCTGACTCTCCTCCACTAGATCGGCGATCATGGCCGACATCAATGTCTGAAAACAGATGATCAAGCCAACATCTATTATGGTCGTGACAAGTATCAGTGGGAACAAGACCGGACTACCCGGGTCAGGCATCAAGCCGAGTAGTTTCAAAAAAATGGGTAGAGGCGCAGTTGAAAAAGCGATAACGCCATTAATAATCGCGCCGCGTTTCTTGCCCAGCTTCCTTGAAACCATGGGAGAAATCACAAAACCGACAATGGCAGACAGCACAACAGAAACAGACAGGACACTGATCTGCTGGTTGTTGAACTCCCAGAAAAATGTCATGAAGTAATAGTTCAGGCCAGCAGCCATGCCGGTTGCTATCGCGCCGAATAATGCCGACAGAAACAAGGCCATGAACGAGCGATTCGCCAGGGTCTCGAACAGCTCTGTGTAAATTCGTGAAAGTGACATCTGACGTTTCTCGGACGGCGCCGCCAGATAGGGAATCCGGTGGTGAGTGCCTACGGCCGATAAGGCAATGGAGACAAAAATACCCACAGAGGCCACCACTCCCATCATTGCATAACCTTCAGCATTGAACATGCCATTGGCAACAGACTCTGTCGGTACGAGCAGCACCGCCAGAGCAAACGTTGCCATTAACGTGCCACCGGTCCAGCCAAAGAAATAGCGGTAACTCATTAAGCTGGTGCGCTCATCGTAATCCGTACTCAATTCGGCTACCAACGCAGCACTGGGGATTTCGTACAGGGTGATGGTGGTACGCACAAAAATTGCCAGCAGGGTGATGTACCAAAACAGCTCGTTGCCCTGCAGCGCTGCGGGAGGATTCCAGATAAACGCATAGCCGATGGCTGCCGGCAGAGCGGCTGCATACATGAACGGGTGCCGGCGACCCCAGCTAGTGTGGGTGTTATCGGAAAGATAGCCCACCAATGGATCACTGATGGCGTCAAACGCAAGCGCCAACATCAACGCCAATCCAACCAGGCCGGCATCTACACCCATTACCTGGCTATAAAAAATCAGGAAAAAGTAGTCGAAGCCATTATTTTTAATCCCATAGGCCACAGACCCGATGCCATAGGCAGTCTTTGTCCAAGCAGAGATTCTGGGCTGGTCTTTCATGCCATGTCCTTATCACTTTATGACGCAGGCGGTATGAAGACGCGCCTCTGATGGATGAGCCGTAGTCCCCGGCCGGCGACTGTGCGATCATTGCACAATGCCTGCCAAACAACAAAAAGCTCTCGCTGATCCCGTTCAAAGTGCTCGTTTGCTGCGCTTGGCTACTGTGTCGTCGGTGACAACCGCCACGTTATTGATAGCGGCCAAGCTCGGCGCTTTTGTAATGACAGGCTCGGTCAGTATTCTTGCCTCCCTGATCGACTCGCTACTGGATGTCGGTGCTTCCCTCGTCAACCTGTTCGCCGTGAACTACTCGCTGGCCCCACCCGATGAGGAGCATCGTTTTGGTCACGGCAAGGCAGAATCAGTGGCCGGACTTGCTCAGGCTACACTCATCTGCGGCTCTGGCATCTACCTGATCGTTGAATCCATCAAACGACTGGTCGATCCACCGCAGCTCCAGGACCTGGGCGTTGGGCTGGCCGTGATGGTGTTTTCGATGCTGGCAACGCTGGTTCTGCTGGCCATACAGCACCATGTTATCGAACGCACCCAGTCGGTTGCGATACGCGCCGACTCCCTGCACTACAAGACCGACCTGTTCACCAACGCCGCTATTATTCTTGCACTGGCTCTCACCCAATGGGGGTGGTCTGGAATGGACCCGATTTTCGCCCTGGGTGTGGCTGTTTACATTATCTACAGCGCCTGGCAGATCGGTTATGAGGCCTTTAACGATTTGCTGGACAAGGAGTTACCCGATGAGCGCCGTCAGGAAATACTTGATCTCATTAACGAACACCCAGAGGTAGAGGGCGCTCATGACCTGCGCACTCGACTGTCCGGGCGCACGGTTTATATCCAGGTGCATATTGAACTGGAAGATCACATGCCATTGCTACAGTCGCACAAGATCTCAGACGAAGTCGAAGAGGCATTACTAAAGCGGTTTCCCACGGCTGACATCGTGATTCATCAAGACCCCGTGGGTATTGTGGAAGAACGGATTGATGATGCGGTCAGTACACCATAAAGCCTGCAATTATCCTGCGGTAGCCACTGCTGTCAGACACGTTACAACCAATATTGAATGACTGCTTGCACCCGGCTGCTTACCCATCCTGCGGCAATACCTCCCACTGCGGTGCCTCAAACTCCCCCAGAAATTCGATATCAACATACGGGATTTGCTCGGCAATAATGCTCGCCACTTCAGCCGGTGGATTGCTTTCCATCGCAGCGCGCGCCTCTCCGGACTCCCACGTTGCTATCGCCAGCAAGGTACTGGGGTCGCCGATCTTACGGTGCAAGCGCGTACCCAATGCTCCCGGCGCCGCCTGAATGTAGGTGCTTGCTCTAATCCACGCTTGCGCATACTGCTCAGCGCTATAACCGGGTTTCAAGCGTACCTGGAATATGTAATGCATAGGACGTCCTTACCGTAACTTTCATGTGGGCAGGTCTGATTTTGTTGATCTATTCGAGCCTACAATAGTGGCATTCTAGGCTAAAGTTACACGACTGGGCACGACTGCCTGCCACTACTAGCCACCAGCGACCAGATAACAACCCATGCCCGCGCCGAACGAGGAATAGAATTTGCTCAAAGCCCTTCTGCTACCGGTTGTCGCCCTACTTCTGATTTACGGATTCTGGGCCAGCCCGGACTTCAAGGTCATCGCTGCCGGTCTCGCCCTGTTCCTGCTTGGCATGTTGTTGCTTGAGGAGGGCTTCAAGCAATTCAGCGGCGGTACGCTTGAGAGAATTCTGCGACGTTCTACCCGTACGACCAGACAGAGCCTGTTCCTTGGCATGGCGAGCACGACAATCATGCAATCGAGCTCACTGGTGTCGCTCATCACCATCTCATTTCTCGGCGCAGGTCTTATGGATTTGGCCGCGGGCATCGGAATCGTGTTTGGCGCCAATCTGGGCACCACCACCGGAGCATGGTTGATAGCGGGGCTGGGCCTGAAGGTCAGTATCTCTGCCTATGCAATGCCTCTGCTGACACTGGGTGTGCTGTTCATGCTGCAGTCGAGTCGACTGTGGCGAGGTATCGGTAGCGGGCTGGCAGGTCTGGGGCTCCTGTTCCTGGGTATTCATTACATGAAAGAGGGCTTTGATGCGTTTGGCAGTTCATTGAATCTGGCGTCCTTCGCCACGCCGGGAATCAAAGGCCTGCTGCTGTTCACCGCCGGGGGCATACTCGCCACCGTAGTTCTGCAGTCCAGCCATGCCTCCATGGTGCTCATCATTACCGCGCTGGCAGCGCAGCAGGTGACTTACGAGAATGCACTGGCGCTGGCTATAGGCGCGAACGTGGGGACCACCATCACCGCAATTATCGGCTCACTGAGCGCAGGAATCGATGGCAAGCGACTGGCGGCGGCGCATCTTATCTTCAACGTGGCAACCGGCCTGATTGCCCTCATTCTTATCAATCAGCTGACAACTCTCGTTGACTGGATCTGCGCGGGGGTTGGCATCGCCGCTACAGACTACACTCTGAAGCTGGCTGTTTTTCACACGGTGTTCAACCTGATAGGCGTAATACTCATGACCCCCATGATCAGTCGTCTGGCTTTGTTTCTGACGCGTGTCATGCAGCCGCCCACCGAGGCTCTTACCGTACCCCTCTACCTGAATGAGGCATCGCTGGAAGTACCTGCCGCAGCCAGCGAGGCGATCAGGCAAGAACTGATCCGGCTGTATCGAAATACCTTTCGACTGATTGCCCATGGGCTCAGCCTGCCTCGAGGCGTTATAAAATCGGAGAGCGATCTGACAGCAGCGGTGACAAGCACCAAGCGAGCGAGAGAGCTGGATATTGATGAATACTACGACCACCACATCAAGCACCTGTTGAGCGAGATCGTACACTACATCGCAATGGCTCAGTCACGCGCAGTAGCTCGTGAAGATAACGAACGGCTCGGCTCGCTACGAGTCGCTGGGCGCAGCCTGGCCGAAGCCGCCAAAGACATGAAGCATCTTCATAAGAACATGTCTAAAGCCATTCAAAGTGGGCACCCTGTCGTGCGACAGCGCTACGACAGCATTCGTATCGAGTTGGCCACCCTGTTGCGCGAAATCAGTCTGATTGAGGCAGAAGGCGAAAACGATGCGTTATCGTTTGACGCAGCGCTGCTTGAGCTG
>CALINF010000274.1 GCA_938045215.1 uncultured Halieaceae bacterium
GCAGTGACACGCGCACTTCCAATTCAGCGTCGTTCTCCGTGAACAGCTGCACCCGGTATCCCTCGAAGGCTGCGTGTAACTGGCGACCCACATCTGCTGACGTCAGCCCTGCCGCGCGACCTTCTGTGGTCAGGGAGAAAATCCACTGTTCCTTGCCGTAGGGAAGGTCGTCGAACACATTGCTGACACCGGGGTACGTAGCTAACTTGCTGGCCAGATCTTCCGCCGCGGCTTTGAGGGTGGTGACGTCTGCTCCACTGAAATACAGTTGCAGATCGGGCCAGTTGTCTTCTCCGGCTTCAAACTGGATAGATTCCACATGGGGGTTGGGAGCAAGGCGCGCCTGCCATGCGGCAGAGAACTCGCTAAGAGTCACGTCACGGCGGTCCGGGGGCACCAGTTCTACCCACATGGAGGCGTACTGTGATCCCTGGCGCGGCTGCTGCTCCAGGTAGGCAAAGTTGCGCTGGCGTATATGAGTGACAATAACATCGCCACCAAATTGCTCGTTGGTTTCCTGTACCGTGCGTTCCAGTTCCTGCAGGAATGACTCTTTGTCCTGCTCGGAAGTGCCCGCCGCGAACTGCAGGTAGGCGTCGGCGAATTCAAAGTTCACATTCAGGTTGAGTTCGGGTTTGACCCGCCCACTGGCCAGTAGTGACATCGCGACGATGAATGCACCGAGTGAAATAGCTAAAACCGCACGTCGGTTGGCCAGGGCTGCGCGTAGCAGGGGAGTAAAGCGATCGTCACGGAAACGCGCAAAACTACTATCGAACGCCTTGCGCAAGCGCCCCGGCTTTTTTGCCTGCATGTGAGTGAAGCTGTGTCGCAGATGCCCTGGCAGTATCAGGAAGCACTCAACGAGCGACGCAATAATCACACAGATCATCAGTATGGGAATCTCCCGGATGAAGGCCTCATCGAGGACGATCAGAGGCAGGAAGGCTGCCATCGTTGTCAGTGATGAGGCCATGACGGGCGTAAACATCCGGTGCGCGCCCAAAGCGGCGGCTTCCTCCGGACTTTTGCCTGATTCGAACTGGTACAGGGCGTGTTCGCCCACCACGATCGCGTCGTCTACTACGATACCCAGTGCCATGACCGCGCCGATTAAACTGATGAAATTGATGGAGCCCCCGAAGTAGTAAAATACCGCGAGAGCACCCAGAAACGATACTGGAATGCCTATGGTGACCCAGTTGGCAATACGCGCACTGAGAAACAGAAAGAGCGTCGCAACCACCAGTAGAAGGCCGCCGATGCCGTTGCCGACCACCAGCATCAGGGTCTCACGCGCGAATAACCAGGCCTCCAGCCAGATCTTGGACTCAACACCCTGTAGCGCCAATTGCTCGGCGTTATCGGCATGCCAGTCATGCAGAATCTGTGCTTCCTTGATAGTGTCTGAACCGGTCAGGCGCCGTGTTATCAGCATTACGGCGGGCTGGCCGTTGTAGTAAAATAGACGTTGGTCGTCCTGCTGGCGCCGTTCGATGCTGGCGATATCGCCGAGGTAGCGCAGCTGCTCCCCATCCTTCGTGCTGATGGGTAGGTCGGCAAAACCTGACGCAGAGCGGCGCTGATCCAGGCTTCTCAGCTTGCGCTCCTGCTGGCCACCACCGACACTGCCAGCAGGTACATCACGGCTGTTTTCCATTACCTTGCGTGCAATTTCCTGTAGCGGCACACCGAGCTCGAACAACGTTTTACTATCTATCTGTATCGCAATTTCTTCCGCAGGAATACCGCGAAACTGCACGACGTCAGCCCCACGGGCCATCAGGTCACGCTCTACCTGACGGGCGATAGGAACCAGTTCCTCCAGTGAGCCACTGCCGTACAGCAATAGCGCCGCAACGGTTTCTACATGCTCAGACAAGCGGACTATTGGAGGTTCGAGCTCTGCAGGTAAGTCCCGCGTCTGGGCAACCTGCTGCTTGATTCTATCCAGAGCCTCACCCATGTCGGTGCTCGCATTGAACTGCAGATTGATGGTGGCTTGTGCGTCTACTGTGCGCGACGTCAGATTTTTCAGTCCGCGCAGGCTACGCAGCTGGTACTCGATCGGTTGAGTGATCAGGCGCTCGATATCTTCTGCTGCCGCGCCGGGCCATATCAGTTCCACCGAGGCGGAGCTGGACTCCTGGGTGGGATTCAAGTGGATGTTTAACTGCCGAATACCCCATATTCCCGCCAGTATGAGCATGACCATCAGCAGGTTTGCTGCCAGTGGATGCCTGGTGAAGGTATCGATGAGATAGTGGGGGCGCTGGAACCGTTTGCTGTCGTGGTTGCTCATAGCGATACAATTTGTTGTTTAGTGTTATACATGACTATATCACCATTTCAGCGAATTACCAGTCTGAATTTGGACTTATCCTGTGCTCGAGGCCGGATCGTGCTCCAGATCAAAGCTGAAATTTATAACTTACTGATTTTTATAGGTAATATGATATTTCTGGCGAAACCTTGTGTGCTGATGACGTGCTGAAAACAGCTCTTTGCGGCCATGGCAGGGTTTTTGCGGCCGAGTTCCGGGCTGATTCAGCTATCCTAGATAGTCAGGTGCGGCAGTCTTTACCGGGGTAAGTGAGATGTGCGGACGAGTAAATGTGATCGACAACCCAGGCCTGGTGCAGTTGCTGCGAGACCTGGGTATAGACCTTGTATTGCCAAGCTCAGTGAATGTAGCGCCGACTGAGCGGCTGCCATTGGTGCTGGAGCAAGACCACCAGCGCTGTTTGGATTCTGCGCGCTGGTGGCTAACGCCTGCGTGGGCCAGCGAGGTTAATCAGAAATACGCAATGTTCAATGCACGCAGCGAAACGCTCGCAACCAGTCGGGCATTTAGTAAGCCGTTTAAATCCCAGCGCGGCATAGTGCCTGTGAGTAGCTTCATCGAGTGGCGCAAGGAGGGCGATATCAAACAGCCATTCCTGATTAGTAGTGCAAGCGGTGCGTTCGCAATGGCTGCCTTGTGGGAGGTCTGGCACGGAGGCGATGCACCACTACTCACCTGCACACTGGTCACTACTGCGGCTGCACCTGCAGTCCAACCCTGGCATCACCGTATGCCCGTGGTGCTGGCGCCACAAGAATACGACGTGTGGCTCGACAACTCCCGCGTACTGGAGCCTCAGGATGAACTGTTCAGTCCGCGGCTCAAAGAATCCTGGTCTGTTTGTCCACTATCGCGGACAGCAAGCAATGCCCGCAATAAGGACCCACAGGTTATGGAGTCCGTGGGGGAGGTGGTGGTGCTGGCCGCATAGCGCAGCCAGCCCTGCTAATCAGTTGCGGCTTCTGCGGCTGTGATGCCTGCGGCAATTTCCTCACTGAGTGTCAGTAACAGTCGGCTGTAGGCTGCGGTGATCGATGCGGCGGAATCAGAGCCGTTGAGCGGCTCATTCAGGCGAGTGAGTCTACGCGTGATAAGTTCACCTTTGGTGCGCCGTATCGCCCACTTGGCGACCAGGCTGGCTTGAGTACCCTCTGCGTCCAGTTCCAGCACATTCACCGATACCGCGTAGGTCGGTGCATACTGTTGTGGCCAGGGAAAGACCTGCACGCTCTGGCTGCTCAACAACGCGGACAGGTTGAGACTGATAACCCGCGACAATCCGTCGGTAAGCGGCTCTGCCCAGCGTTCGAAACTGGCGACTTCTA